>JAQGMN010000334.1 GCA_028292345.1 Polaromonas sp.
GTCTGGCCGTCCCGGACGGCTTGCCGCGCGGCATGAAGGTCGGTCGGGGTCAAGGGGGGGTGTGGGTTCATGGGGAGGGAATGTTATACTCAGCAGGCTCTGCCAATGGCGACAAGGTCGTTTGCAGGGTAAATCGCAAATCAGCCACACAAGGTGTTGTCCGGAAATTCTTCCGGCGATAAGCGCTGATTTTAGAAACAACCTTCGGAGTTATGAATTATGTCCACGAACATGCGCGAAATGCTGGAAGCCGGCGTCCACTTTGGTCACCAAACCCGCTTCTGGGACCCCAAGATGGCCCCCTTCATTTTTGGCCATCGCAACCGCATCCACATCATCAACCTGGAAAAATCGCTGCCGATGTTCCAGGAAGCGATGAAATTCGCCAAGCAGCTGACCGCCAACAACGGCACCATCCTGATGGTCGGCACCAAGCGCACCGCCCGCGAAACCATTGCCGCCGAAGCGCAGCGCGCCGGCATTCCCTATGTGGACCAGCGCTGGCTGGGCGGCATGCTGACCAACTTCAAGACGGTCAAGACCTCGATCAAGCGCCTCAAGGAAATGAAGGCCCAGCAGGAAGCCGGCCTGGACACGATCAGCAAGAAAGAACAGCTGACCTTCAAGCGCGAAATCGAGAAGCTTGAAAAAGACATCGGCGGCATCCAGGACATGACCGCGCTGCCGGACGCCATCTTCGTGATCGACGTGGGTTTCCACAAGATCGCGATTCTGGAAGCCAAGAAGCTCGGCATCCCGCTGATCGGCGTGGTGGACACCAACCATTCGCCGCTGGGCATCGACTACGTCATCCCCGGCAACGATGACTCCTCCAAGGCCGTGGCGCTGTATGCCCGCGGCATTGCCGACGCGGTCATCGAAGGCCGCGCCAGCGCCATGGACAAGGTGGTTCACGGTGTTCAGGACGAAGGCTCGGATGAGTTTGTCGAAGTGGAAAACGCAGCGGCCTGAGTCGCATTGGCACTATGCCAAACGCGTAAAAGGGGCTCGCGTAGCCCCTTTTTCACAGGTTCATAACATGATGAGGGATGCTCCTGAAGCTGCCCTCCAGGTCGAAACGAAATTACGGAGAATTAAAAATGGCAATGGCAATTACTGCAAAGATGGTGGCTGAGCTGCGCGCCAAGACCGATGCGCCGATGATGGAATGCAAAAAGGCGCTGACCGAGGCGGAAGGCGACTTCGAAAAGGCTGAAGAGCTGCTGCGCGTCAAGCTCGGCAGCAAGGCCGGCAAGGCCGCTTCCCGCGTGACGGCCGAAGGCGTCGTGGCCATGGCCCGCGAAGGCGACCATGCCGCGCTGGTGGAAATCAACTGCGAAACCGACTTCGTGACCAAGAACGACAGCTTCCTGGCCTTTGCCAATGCGGTTGCCGAAGGCGTTGTCAAGAACAACCCGGCCGACCTCGAAGCCCTGGCTGCGATGCCGCTGGCCATGGACAGCTTCGGTCCCACCGTCGAAGACGTGCGCAGGGGCCTGATCGGCAAGATCGGCGAAAACATGACGGTTCGCCGCTTCAAGCGTTTTGCCGATGGCAAGTCGGCGGCCTATCTGCACGGCACGCGCATCGGCGTGGTGGTCGAGTTCGAAGGCGACGAAACCGCTGCCAAGGATGTTGCCATGCATGTGGCCGCCATGAAGCCGGTGGCCCTGTCGAGCGCCGATGTGCCTGCCGAACTGGTGGCCCGCGAGCGTTCGGTGGCTGCCGCCAAGGCCGCTGAAGACGCGTCTGTCGCGCAGGCCGCCGGCAAGCCGGTGCAGTCCGCTGAAATCGTGGCCAAGCGCATCGAGGGTGGCGTTCAGAAATACCTGAAGGAAGTCAGCCTGAACAACCAGACCTTTGTCAAGAACGACAAGCAGACGGTCGAGCAGATGCTCAAGGAAAAGGCGACCACCGTCAAATCCTTCACGCTGTACGTCGTCGGCGAAGGCATCGAAAAGAAGGTTGACGACTTCGCTGCCGAAGTGGCGGCTCAGGTGGCAGCCGCCAAGGGCGCCTGAGCTTTTGCCTCCATCCGGAAAGCCATTTTTTATCCATCCATCCCATCACGAAAGCCTCTCCATGCCAGCCTACAAGCGCATCTTGTTAAAACTGTCAGGTGAGGCCCTGATGGGCGATGATGCCTTCGGCATCAACCGCGCGACCATCGTTCGCATGGTGGAAGAAATTGCCGAGGTCACGCGCCTGGGCGTGCAGGTGGCCGTGGTCATTGGCGGCGGCAACATTTTTCGCGGGGTGGCCGGCGGCTCGGTCGGCATGGACCGCGCCACGGCCGACTACATGGGCATGCTGGCCACCGTCATGAATGCGCTGGCGCTGGGCGACACCATGGACAAGGCCGGCCTGATCGCCCGGGTGATGTCTGCCATCGCCATCGAGCGCGTGGTCGAGCCCTATGTGCGGCCCAAGGCCCTGCAATACCTGGAAGAAGGCAAGGTGGTCGTTTTTGCGGCCGGAACGGGCAATCCTTTTTTCACCACCGACACGGCCGCTGCCTTGCGCGGCGCCGAAATCGGCGCCCAGATTGTGCTCAAGGCGACCAAGGTGGACGGTGTCTATTCCGCCGATCCGAAAAAGGATCCCCTGGCGACACGCTACACCAGCATCACTTTTGACGAGGCCATTGGCAGGAATCTCGAAGTGATGGACGCCACGGCCTTCGCGCTGTGCCGCGACCAGAAGCTGCCGATCAAGATTTTCAGCATTTTCAAGATTGGCGCGCTCAAGCGCGTGGTCATGGGCGAGGACGAAGGAACCCTGGTTCACGTCTGAACCGCTTCGGCCCAAGCAAGCCGTTTTGCATTTTTTTGAATTCAGTCATCAGGAGATTCGATAATGACCATTGTTGAGATCAAGCAGCAGGCAACGCAAAAAATGCAGCAGTCGCTGGAATCCTTCCAGCACAACCTGACCAAGATACGCACCGGCCGCGCCAATCCCGGCCTGCTCGACACCGTGCATGTGGACTATTACGGCTCGATGGTGCCCATCAGCCAAGTGGCCAACGTGGCGCTGCTCGATGCCCGGACCATCAGCGTCTCGCCGTGGGAAAAAGGCATGGGCGCCAAGATCGAAAAGGCCATCCGCGACTCCGATCTGGGCCTGAATCCGGCGTCGCAGGGCGACCTGATCCGCGTTCCGATGCCGGCCATGACCGAAGAGCGCCGCAAGGAACTCACCAAGGTCGTGCGCGCCGAGGGCGAGCATGCCAAGGTGGCGATCCGCAACCTGCGCCGCGATGCCAATGACGGCGTCAAAAAGCTGGTCAAGGACAAGCTGGCCTCCGAGGACGACGAACGCCGTTCGCAGGATGAAATCCAGAAGTTCACCGACCGTTTCATTGCCGAGGTGGACAAGATGGTCACCAGCAAGGAACAAGACCTGATGGCGGTTTGACCTCGCCCCACCTGGCCTGACACAGCCCATGGCCACTTCCAACCTGATCGTTCCGCACCATGTCGCCATCGTCATGGATGGCAATGGCCGATGGGCCAAGAAACGCTTTTTGCCACGCATCGCGGGTCACAAGCAGGGCGTCGATGCGCTCAGTGACTGCGTCAAGGCCTGCCTGGAGCGCGGCGTTCGCGTGCTGACGGTGTTTGCGTTTTCCTCCGAGAACTGGAACCGGCCGTCGGACGAAGTGTCCGGATTGATGGATTTGCTGGTGCTGGCGCTGGCCAAGCAGGTGCCGCGCCTGAACGCCAACGGCGTGCAGCTTCACTTCATCGGCGATCGCCAGCGGCTTTCGCCAAAGGTGCAGGCCGGCCTGCTGGAGGCCGAACTCAACACGGCGGGAAACCAGCGCCTGATCTTCAACGTGTGCTTCAACTATGGCGGGCGCTGGGACATTGCCCAGGCGGCACAGAAACTGGCCAGCCGCGGCGAAGCCATCACCGAGCAGTCGCTGGACCGGGCCATGGCGCTGGCGCATGTGCCAGACCCCGATCTCCTGATCCGCACCGGTGGAGAATTGCGCATCAGCAATTTCATGCTCTGGCAGGCGGCCTATTCAGAACTGTATTTTTCAGCCAGGCTCTGGCCTGAATTCGACGAGGCGTCGCTCGATGAAGCGATTGCCGCCTACAGCGCCCGCGAGCGCCGCTTCGGCAAGACCTCGGCCCAGCTGGTCACCGCCGCGCACCAGGTTCCCAACGAAAATGCTGCCTGATGCTTAAACAGCGTGTCATCACCGCCATCGTCCTGCTGGCGATTTTGCTGCCGGCGCTTTTCTACAAAACGCCGGTTCCCTTTTGCGCCCTGGCCTTGCTGATGATTGCCGCCGGTGCCTGGGAATGGGGCCGGCTCAATGCCTTTGGGCAGGCCGGCTCTTTCGGTCTGGCGGCGCTGTGCGTGCTGGCATGCGGCCTGTCGTGGTACGGCGGCCTGCTTGAGCGGCCGCTGCCCCTTCTGTGGGCCGCTTGCGGAGCGGCCTGGGTGCTGGCGGGCGCCTGGCTTTTGCGCGCCGGCGTGTCCGGCTGGCCCGGAATTCCCAGGGCGCTGCGGCTTTGCGGCGGCCTGGTTGCGCTGTGGCTGGCGTGGCTGGCGATTGCGCAGGCCCGTGTCATGGGCATCGAATTCCTGCTGTCGGTGCTGGTGCTGGTCTGGGTGGCCGACATCTTTGCCTATTTTGCGGGCCGCGCCCTGGGGGGGCGCTTCAGCAAGGGCAAGCTGGCACCGTCCATCAGTCCCGGCAAAAGCTGGGAAGGCGTCTGGGGCGGCATGGCCGGGGTGGTCGCGCTGTCGCTGGCCTGGTCTTACTGGGGCGGCAACACGCTCTACAGCCTGCTGGCCCAGCGCCACGGCATCGCCCTGATGCTGCTGGCCGTGATTTTCCTGGCGGCCATGAGCGTGGTCGGCGACCTGGTCGAGTCCCTGATCAAGCGCAGCGCCGGCGTCAAGGATTCCAGCGGCCTGCTGCCCGGTCATGGCGGCGTGCTCGACCGCGTCGATGCGCTCCTGCCCGCCTTGCCGCTGGCCATGATGCTGGCTACCTTGTAACCCTTTCCGGCCTGGCCCCTTTCCTACATGACCTTCGAAAAGCAGCGCATCACCGTTCTGGGCTCGACCGGCTCCATTGGCGTCAGCACGCTGGAGGTGATCGCACGGCATCCCGACCGCTTCGAGGTGTTTGCGCTGAGCGCCGCCACCCAGGTCGAACTCCTGCTGGCGCAGTGCGTGCAGTTCAAGCCGCAGTATGCGGTGATGGTCAGCGGGCCGCATGCCTGCATGCTGGCTGAAAAAATCAAGTCAAACGGCCTGCTTACGCACGTCCTGCATGGGCAAGACGCTCTTGAAATGATAGCATCTCATGATCAGGTCGATGCGGTGATGGCAGCCATCGTCGGCGCTGCTGGCTTGCCGTCCTGCATGGCGGCCGCCCGGGCCGGAAAACGCCTGCTGCTGGCCAACAAGGAGGCGCTGGTGGTTGGCGGCGATGTGTTCATGCAGGCCGTTCAAGCCGGGGGCGCCACGCTGCTGCCGATTGACAGCGAGCATTCGGCCATCTTCCAGTCGCTGCCCGATGACCCGGCCAGCTGGCCGCGCCGGGTGGAAAAAATCATCCTCACCGCATCGGGCGGGCCGTTTCGCAGCCGCGCGCCGGCCAGCTTGCGCGATGTGACGCCCGACGAGGCCTGCGCGCATCCGAACTGGGTCATGGGGCGCAAGATTTCGGTCGATTCGGCCACCATGATGAACAAGGCGCTCGAAGTCATCGAAGCCAGGTACCTGTTCGGCATGGCGCCGGCGCAAATCGAAGTCGTGATCCATCCGCAGAGCATCATCCATTCCATGGTGCAGTACCACGACAGCTCGGTGGTGGCGCAGATGGGAACGCCCGACATGCGGGTGCCGATTGCCTATGGCCTGGCCTGGCCCGAGCGCATCAGTTCCGGGGCCAAGACGCTGGACTTCAGGAACCTGGCGAACATGACGTTTGAAGTCCCCGATGAAGCGCGCTTTCCGGGCCTGCCGCTGGCCTGGGAGGTGCTCAGGGCGCCGGTCGGCAGCGCCGCCGTGCTGAATGCCGCCAATGAAATCGCCGTGGCGGCCTTCCTGGACCGGCGAATCCGCTTTGACCAGATTCATCAGGTCAACCATGCAACGCTTGAGGCGGTTGGCGTCTGCGGCATCCAAGATATTGAAGGCCTGCTGGCGCTGGACGCCGAGTCGCGCCGGGTGGCGGGCCGAATCGCCGAACGACTGGAGACCTGACATGCTGACGCTGATTTCCTTTCTGGTGACGCTTGGCATCCTGATTGCCGTGCACGAGTACGGCCACTACCGGGTGGCCGTGGCCTGCGGCATCAAGGTGCTGAAATTTTCCATCGGTTTTGGCAAGCCGATCTTCACCTGGCGCCTCAAGGGCAAGGACACCGATTTTTCCATCGGCATGCTGCCGCTCGGCGGCTATGTGAAGATGCTCGACGAACGCGAAGCGCCGGTCGATCCGGCCGAGCGCCACCTGGCGTTCAACACCCAACCGCTCAAGTCGCGCGCAGCCGTGGTGGCGGCCGGGCCGCTGGCCAACCTGCTGCTGGCCGTGCTGCTGTATGCCGTGGTGAACTGGAGCGGGGTTCAGGAACCCCGGGCGGTTCTGGCCAGTCCGGTGGCGGGCTCGCTGGCGGAGCGCGCCGGGCTGGCCGGCGGCGAAATCGTCCAGAAGGCGGCCTTCGACGATGAAGAACTGGAAACGGTCCGCTCTTTTGAAGACCTGCGCTGGCGCCTGACCCAGGGCGCGCTCGATGGCCGGAATGTGCAACTGGCGCTCGGCGACGCGGCCGGCGCATCGACGCGGACGGTCGTGTTGCCGCTCGGCAAGCTCGATGCCGCGGATGCCGATGCCCAGCTGTTCCGGAAAATCGGCATTGTCGGCCCGTGGACCGCGCCGGTGATCGGCGACGTGATGGCGGGCAGCGTTGCTGAAAAAGCGGGCCTGAAGACCGGCGACGTGGTCCGGCGCATTGGCGACCTTTCGATCGTCGATGGTCAGCAGTTGCGCGAAACCATCCGCGCCCATGCCCGGTCGCCAGGCGCGGACCGTGGCAACATGGTTCCGCAGCGCTGGCAGGTCCTGCGCGCGGGTCAGCCGCTGGCCCTTGAGGTCACGCCCGAGATCCGCGAGGAAAACAATGTGGCGGTGGCCCGGATTGGCGCCTACGTCGGCGCGCCGCCTGAATTCGTCACGGTGCGCTACGGCCCGCTCGACGGCTTGTGGCAGGGCGCTGTGCGCACCTGGGAAGTGTCCGCGCTGACGCTCAAGATGATGGGCAAGATGGTGATCGGCGAGGCATCGCTGAAGAACCTGAGCGGCCCGCTCACCATTGCCGACTATGCCGGCAAGTCCGCCACCCTCGGATGGACCTCCTACCTGGTCTTTCTGGCCCTGGTCAGCGTCAGCCTGGGCGTGCTGAACCTGCTGCCGCTGCCGGTTCTGGACGGTGGGCACCTGATGTATTATCTTTGGGAATGGATCACCGGTCGGGGCGTGTCAGACGCCTGGATGGACCGTCTGCAGCGCGGTGGCGTTGCGATTCTCCTGGGCATGATGAGCATCGCCCTTTTCAACGATGTCGCCCGGCTCGTCGGCTAACTTCTACCAATTCATGCAAAAGCAATTCAATCATTTCAAAGTTCGTGCTGTCTGCGCCATCGCGGCCGGTCTGTTGCTCGCCAATACGGCCTGGGCCGTGGACCCCTTCACTGTGCGGGACATCCGGGTCGAAGGGCTGCAGCGCGTCGAGCCCGGCACCATTTTTGCCTCGCTTCCTTTCAGGGCCGGCGAAACCTACAACGACGACAAGGGCTCCAGCGCCATTCGCGCCCTGTTCGGCCTGGGCCTCTTCAAGGATGTGCGGCTCGAAGTCAATGGCGACGTGCTGGTGGTGATCGTCGAGGAGCGGCCCACCGTGGCCGACGTGGACTTTGTCGGCACCAAGGAATTTGACAAGGAAGTGCTGAAAAAGGCGCTTCGCGATGCCGGCATTGCCGACGGCCAGCCGTTCGACAAGGCGCTGGCCGACAAGGCCGAGCAGGAACTCAAGCGCCAGTACATCAACAAAAGCCTGTACGGCGTCGAGGTCATCACCACCGTCACGCCCATCGAGCGCAACCGCGTGAACCTGACCTTCAACGTGGTCGAAGGCGACGTGGCAAGAATCAGGGAAATCCGCATCACCGGCAACAAGGCGTTCAGCGAATCGACGCTGCTCGGCCTGTTCGACCTGGACACCGGCGGCTGGCTGAGCTGGTACACCAAGTCCGACCGTTACTCGCGCGCCAAGCTCAATGCCGACATCGAATCGCTGCGTTCCTATTACCTGTCGCGCGGCTTCCTGGAGTTCAAGGTCGATACCACGCAGGTGGCGATTTCTCCGGACAAGCAGAGCATCGCCATCACGCTGAACGTGACCGAAGGCGAGCGATTTGTAGTATCCGGCGTCAAGCTCGAAGGCAACTTCCTGGGCAAGGAAGAAGAATTCAAGTCGCTGGTTGCCATCAAGCCCGGCGAGCCCTACAACGCCGATTCGGTGGCTGAAACCACCAAGGCCTTTACCGACTATTTCGGCGTTTTTGGATTCGCCTTTGCCAAGGTCGAGGCGGTTCCCGAAATCGACCGCGCCAACAACCGTGTCGCCTTCACGCTGCAGGCCGAGCCTTCACGCCGGGCCTATGTGCGGCGCATCAATGTGGCGGGCAACAACCGCACCCGCGACGAAGTCGTGCGCCGCGAGTTCCGGCAGTTCGAATCGTCCTGGTACGACGGCGACAAGATCAAGCTTTCCCGCGACCGCGTCGACCGCCTGGGATTTTTCACCGAGGTGAATGTGGAGACGCAGGAAGTCACCGGCACGCCCGACCAGGTGGACATCACGGTCAATGTGGGCGAAAAGCCCACCGGCAATCTGCAGCTCGGCGCCGGTTACTCGAGCGCCGACAGCGTTTCGCTGATGTTCGGCATCAAGCAGGAAAATGTCTTCGGCTCAGGGAACTACCTGGGCATCGAGGTCAACACCAGCAAGTCCAACCGGCAACTGGTGCTGAGCACGATCGACCCATACTTCACCGCCGACGGCATTTCGCGCTCGATCGATGTCTATGACCGGACCACGCAGCCGCTGTCGGGGCAGGGCGGCGACTACAAACTGAAGACGCGTGGCGCGAGCATCCGTTTCGGCGTGCCCTTCACCGAAACGGACACGGTGTACTTCGGCTCCGGCTACGAGTCGCTGACGATCGTTCCCGGCACCAACCTGCCGGTCAGCTACCAGGACTATGCCAACCAGTTCGGCTACAAGAGCGACTCGATTCCGCTGACGGTTGGCTGGTCCCGCGACAGCCGGGACAGTGCCCTGGTGCCGACCTCGGGCCGCTTCCAGCGCGTCTATGGCGACTGGGGCATTGCCGGCGACATCAAGTTTGTTCGCGCCAACTACCAGATCCAGCAGTACATTCCGCTCAACAAGCAGTTCACGCTGGCGCTGAACGGAGAACTGGGCTGGGGCAAGGGACTGAGCGGACAGCCTTACCCGCTGTTCAAGAACTACTATTCAGGCGGTCTGGGCTCGGTGCGCGGCTTCCAGCAGGGGTCGCTGGGTCCTCGCGACAGCTCCGACCTGTCCGTCGGCGCACCGAAAAAGCTGACGCTCAACGCCGAGCTGATCGCGCCGTTTCCCGGCGCAGGCAATGACCGGACCTTGCGCATGTACGGCTTCGTCGATGCCGGCAACGTGTTCAAGGACAGCTACAAACTCAGCGGTCCCGATGGCCTCAGGGCGTCGACCGGCCTGGGCATCAGCTGGATTTCCCCGGTGGGGCCGCTGCGCATTGCCTATGCCGTGCCGCTGCGCAAGCAGGCCGGCGATAAAATCGAACGTTTGCAATTCCAAATTGGTACCTCTTTCTAATGAAAAACATTTCCAGCAAAATCCTTCTCGGCCTGGTGATCGCGGTTGCCGGCTTTTCGGCCAGCGCGCAGGAGTTCAAGGTGGGCGTCGTCAACCTCGACCGGATTTTCCGCGAAGCCAATTCGGCCAAGGCAGCCCAGACCAAGCTGGAGCAGGAATTCAGCAAGCGTGAAAAGGAACTGACCGATCTCGCGGCCCAGCTCAAGACCCAGTCGGACAAGTTCGAGCGCGAAGCGCCGACGCTGGCGGAAAGCCAGCGCACGCTGCGCCAGCGGCAGCTGGTCGATCAGGACCGGACCTTCCAGACCAAGCGCCGCGAATTCCAGGAAGACCTGAGCGCCCGCAAGAATGAAGAACTGCAACTGGTCATCGAGCGCGCCAACAAGGTGGTCAAGTCCCTGGCGGAAACCGAAAAATACGACCTGATCCTGCAGGAATCGGTGTACGTGAATCCCAAGCATGACATCACCGACAAGGTGATCAAGGCGCTGAACGCTTCCAAGTAATTCTTGGTGCCGCGCATACGCATCAGCATGCAGAAGGCTGGCATCGCATGACGCTCAAACTTGCAGACATCACCCGGCTGCTGGCGGACGCGGTGCCGGCCGAACTGGTCGGCGATCCGGAACTGCTGATTGACCGGCTGTCCACGCTGGAGGCGTCGGGGCCGAGCGACCTGACCTTCCTCAGCCATCCGAAATACCTCGGCCAGCTGGCCCAGTCTGCGGCGGGTTGCGTGATCGTCGGGCCTTCTGTGCGCGATGCTGCCGTGAAGCGCGGTCCGTGCATCGTGGTGGACGATCCCTACCATTACTTTGCGCTGGTCACCCAGCTCTGGAAACGGCTGCATGCGCCGGAGGCCGCGCCGGCCATCCATCCGAGCGCCATCATCGATCCGTCTGCCCGCATTGGCGCGGATGTGTCGGTGGGCGCCTTCGCCTGCATTGATGCCGGTGCGGCGATTGGCGAAGGCGCGCGAATCGGCGCGCATTGCGTCATTGGCGCGAATGCTTCTATTGGCGCACGCAGCCGGCTTTCGGCGCGCGTGACAGTCGCTGAGGGCTGCCGCGTCGGCGAGCGCTGCATCATCCATCCCGGGGCGGTGATTGGCGCGGACGGGTTCGGCTTTGCGCCGCACGGCGGCCAGTGGGTCAAGATCGAGCAGCTGGGCGCGGTGCGCATCGGCAATGACGTGGAAATCGGCGCCAATACCTGCATCGACCGGGGCGCGCTGCAGGACACGGTGCTGGAAGACGGCGTCAAGCTCGACAACCTGGTGCAGATCGGCCACAACGTGCGAGTAGGCCAGCATTCCGCGATGGCGGGCTGCGCCGGCGTGGCCGGCAGCGCGACGATCGGCGCGCACTGCACCGTCGGCGGCGGCGCAATCGTGCTGGGCCATTTGCGCCTGGCCGACGGCGTGCATGTCTCGGCCGCAACGACCGTGACCCGGTCGCTGCTCAAGCCCGGCCACTACACCGGCCTGTTTCCCATCGACGACAATGCCGCCTGGGAAAAAAATGCCGCCACGCTCAAGCAGCTCCATGCGCTGCGCGTACGGCTCCAACAAACAGAAAAAACCCTGCAGCAACTGCAGGCTGGATTCAAAGAAGAAAAGCCATGATGGACGTACACCAGATTCTCAAGCTATTGCCGCACCGCTATCCGATTTTGCTGGTAGACCGGGTGCTGGAAATCGAAACCGGAAAAAGCATCAAGGCGCTGAAGAACGTCACCATCAACGAGCCTTTCTTCATGGGGCACTTTCCCAAGCATCCGGTCATGCCCGGGGTGCTGATGATCGAGGCCATGGCGCAGGCGGCGGCGCTGCTGTCGTTTTCGACGCTGGGCGTCACGCCCGACGACAAGACCGTGTATTACTTTGCCGGCATCGACGGCGCGCGGTTCAAGCGGCCGGTGGGCCCTGGCGACCAGATGATCATGGACGTGAGCCTGCTGCGCATGAAGGCCGGCATCTTCAAGTTCAAGGGCGTGACCCGCGTGGACGGGAACATCGCCTGCGAGGCCGAACTGATGTGCACCATGCGCACGGTGGCCTGAGGACGCGGCCATGACGCAGCCAGCCGCGCCTTCGGGCATCCATGCCACGGCCCTGGTCGATTCCCGGGCCCAGCTCGACAGTTCGGTGACCGTCGGGCCCTATACCGTGATCGGCCCCGACGTCCGGATCGGCGCGGGCACCACGGTCGGCGCGAATTGCGTGATCGAAGGCCACACCACCATCGGCCGCGACAACCGGATTTTCCAGTTCAACTCACTCGGTGCGGTTCCGCAGGACAAGAAATATGCCGGCGAGCCGTGCGAGCTGGTGATTGGCGAACGCAACACCATCCGCGAGTTCTGTTCCTTCAACATCGGCTCGCCGGGCGATCGGGGCGTGACGCGGATGGGCGATGACAACTGGATCATGGCCTATGTGCATGTGGCGCACGACTGCGTGGTGGGCAACCACACGATTTTCGCCAACAACACCACGCTCGGCGGCCATGTGCAGATTGGCGACTGGGTGATCCTGGGCGGCTTCACCGGGGTGCACCAGTTCGTGCGGCTCGGCGCGCACAGCTTTACCGCCATTTCGTCGGTGCTGGTCGCCGACCTGCCGCCGTTCGTGATGTGCCAGGGCCAGCCGGCCGTGGCGCGTTCGATGAACTTCGAAGGCCTGCGCCGCCGGGGCTTTTCGGCAGACCGCATTGCGGCCGTCAAGGCCATGCACAAGGCGCTGTACCGCGACGGGCTCACGCTGGAGCAGGCCAAGGTGCGAATTGAAGAATTGACTCAAAAGCACCCGGATTCCTCGCCGGACGTGCAGATGATGCTCTCGTTTCTGGAACAGACATCGCCCCGGCGCGGCATCGTTCGCTAGGACGATGATGCCGGCGGCGTCATCTCCTTTGCCGCTCCGCGAAGGGACGGCGCCCCGCATCGCCATGGTGGCGGGCGAAACATCCGGCGACCTGCTGGCCGGTCTGCTGCTGTCGGGCCTGCGGGCGCGCTGGCCTGCGCTGAAGGCAGGCGGCATCGGCGGGCCGCACATGGCAGGCCATGGTTTTGACATCTGGTGGCCGAGCGACAAACTGGCCGTTCGCGGCTATGTCGAGGTGCTGCGCCACTACCGTGAAATCGCCGGCATCCGCGAGCAACTGAAGCACCGTTTGTTGACGGGCCCGGGCGGACGTCCGGATCTTTTCAT
>JAQGMN010000474.1 GCA_028292345.1 Polaromonas sp.
CTCCGTTTCCGCCAAATCTGACGCGCAATCTTCACCGGTTGCGCGTTTTTTTTTGGTCTATTGCGCCTGAAGCAGCAAAGCTTTGCTATCCAATGGTAAATCCCAGGCCCTTGAAGTAAATGTCCATCGTGCTTTGGCCGGCATGCGTCAGGTCGAAGGCTTGCGGGTCAAGCAGCCAGTTTTGGATCAAGCCATCGATCAGGGCGTGCAATCCCCGCGCCGCCAGGGCACTCGAAACGGGCAGCGTCAGGTTTTTCTGTCGCGCGGCCGTGTCCAGCCCTTGGGTGACCCGGCATAAAAACCCATTGCAGGCGGTCACATGCCGAAGGCGAATGTTCCGGATGCCTTGCATGTATTCCACCTTTTGCGTGGCGATTTCCAGGACTCGGCGTGTCTGCGGATCGTTCACGATCTGATGGAGCGCTTTCAGTATCGCGCTTCGCGTGTGCATGAGCGCCTGGGTGCCAGAGTCGCTGCTGGTTTCCTCCGGGCTCTGCTCGTGGCTGAAATAGCTTTCCAGCGGCAGCGTGACCCGTTCCATCATGGCGTCGAACAGGTCGGCCTTGTCCTTGAAGTGCCAATAGACCGCGCCGCGCGTGGCGCCCGCGTGAATGGCAATGTCCTGTAGGGTGGTGCGGGAAACGCCCTGGGCCTGAAACAGGCCTTCCGCTGCATCCAGCAGCCTGTTGCGCGTTTCGAGTGCTTCTTCTTTGGTTCGACGGACCATGATCGTCTCCTGAAATCGATTTCATTTGGCTTTACATACATTCAAAAATGTATGTAAACTATAGCACTCGTAAACCCTTACTATTGAACGTTTTGTTTTCGGCAGATAGGCTTCGTTCCTGCCAAAAGCATCCGCATCGCCCCCTTTTATCTGAAAACCCGAGGACTAGATATGCCTACGCACAGCGTTGCCTCTTCTTTTTTACCTGCCAGATTCGGTCGTCACCAGCCGTTTCTACTGGCTGCTGTGCTTGCATTGCTTCTGGCCGGCTGTGGCAAGGGCAATGCGCCGGCCGCCGGCGCTGGCCCCGCAGCAGGCGCGGCGCCGCCGCCTCCCCAGGTCGGCGTCGTCACGGTGACGCCGGGTGATGTCGGATTGATCACTGAACTTCCCGGTCGCCTTGAAGCCTCGCGCGTCGCGCAGGTCCGGGCGCGTGCCGCCGGCATTTTGCAAAAGCGGCTGTTCCGCGAAGGCAGCGATGTGAAAGCCGGCCAGCCCTTGTTCACGATCGATGCCGCCCCGTATGCCGCCGCAGCCGCCAGCGCCCGCGCCGGCCAGGCGCGCGCCGAAGCCAACCTGGCGCAGGCCACGGCATTGGCCGAGCGCTACAAGCCGCTGGTCGAGGCCAATGCCATCAGCAAGCAGGAATACGCCAATGCCGTCGCCGCGCAGAAACAGGCGGCTGCCGACGTGGCCGTCGGCAAGGCCAATGTGCAGACCGCCGGCATCACGCTGGGCTATGCCTCGGTGACGGCGCCGATCTCCGGCCGCATCGGCCGCTCGCTGGTGACCGAAGGCGCGCTGGTCGGGCAGGGCGACGCCACGCAACTGGCCGTCATCCAGCAGATCAACCCGATGTATGTGAATTTCACGCAGTCGGCTTCCGACGTGATGAAGCTGCGCTCGGCCATGGCCAGCGGCCAGTTCAAGCGGGCCAGCGGCCCCGAGGCGGCCAGCGTGCGCATCATGCTGGAAGACGGCAGCGAGTACGCGCAACCGGGCAAATTGCTGTTTTCCGACCTGACGGTCGATGCCACCACCGGTCAGATCACGCTGCGGGCCGAGGTGCCCAACCCGGGCGGCCAGTTGCTGCCCGGCCTGTATGTGCGCGTGCAGCTGGAGCAAGCCCAGGCCAGCAATGCCATCACCTTGCCGCAGCAGGCCGTCACCCGCACGGCGCAGGGCGACACCGTCATGGTGGTGGGCAGCGATGGAAAAGTCACGCCGCGCACCATCAAGATCGGCTCGGCCAAGGGAACGCAATGGGTGGTGCTGGAGGGCCTGAAAACCGGCGAGCAGGTGATGGTCGATGGCTTCCAGAAGCTGCAGATGATGCCGCCCGGAACGCCGGTCAAGGCCGTGCCATGGCAGCCGGCGGATGCCGCATCGCCCTCGGCCGGTGCGGCTTCGGCGCCTGCCGCTGGCGCTTCCGCGCCGGTGGTTGCCGGTGCTGCTGCGCCTTCGGCTTCGGCCGCGTCCGCCGCAGCGAAGTAAGGAACCTACCCCATGGCAAAGTTTTTTATTGATCGGCCCATCTTCGCGTGGGTGATCGCCCTGTTCATCCTGGTGCTCGGCACGGTTGCCGTCACGCAATTGCCGATTGCCCAGTATCCGCCGGTGGCACCGCCTTCCATCGTGGTGACGGCTACCTATCCGGGCGCTTCCGCCAAGACGCTGGAAGACAGCGTGCTGAGCGTGATCGAGCGCGAGATGAACGGCTCGCCCGGCCTGATCTACATGGAGTCGGTCGCCCAGGCCAACGGCAGCGGCAACCTGAC
>JAQGMN010000012.1 GCA_028292345.1 Polaromonas sp.
CGAACTGAAAGCCCGTGCCTTCGAGCGCCACCGACTCGCTGGCGACCATCACGCTGGCGCCGCCTTCGTTCTGGCCGTGGCCGATGCACAGCGGGCGGATGCCGAAGGGGTCGCGAAACGCCAGCAGGCCGTGGCCGGCAATCAGCGCCACCACCGCATACGAGCCCTTGACGCGCCTGTGGACACCGCGCACGGCGGCAAACACGTCGGCAGGCGCCAGCGGCAGGCCGCGGGTGGTTTTTTCGAGTTCATGCGCCAGCACGTTGAGCAGCACTTCGGAATCGCTGTCGGTGTTGATGTGGCGGTGGTCGGTGTTGAACAGCTCGGCTTTCAGCTCGGCCGCATTGGTCAGGTTGCCGTTGTGCGAGAGCACCAGGCCGAACGGCGCGTTGACATAAAAGGGCTGCGCCTCGTCCTCGCTGAAGGCATTGCCCGCCGTCGGGTAGCGCACTTGGCCCAGCCCGACATTGCCCGGCAGCGCGCGCATGTTGCGCGTGCGGAACACGTCGCGCACCATGCCCTTGGCCTTGTGCATGTAGAACTTGCGCCCCTGCTGGGTGACGATGCCGGCGGCATCCTGGCCCCGGTGCTGCAGCAGCAGCAGCCCGTCGTAAATCAGCTGATTGACCGGCGCCTTGCTGACGATTCCAACTATTCCGCACATGGTGTGTTACTCATGGTGTGTTGATTTCTCAACGTGAAGACAAAACAACAAAAACAATCAACCCAGATAACTGGCAAACGGCTCGGGCAGCATGGGCTTGAGGCTGGCCAGCGCCGCCGTCAGCGTTTGCGCCCCGATGGACTCCTGCCACCAGCCGCTGGACTTGAGCGCCGTCATGTCCACGACGACGGTGGCCGCCAGCAGCAGGATCAGGCCGCGCAGCACGCCGAACGCCGCGCCCAGCGTGCGGTCCACAGGCCGCAGACCGATGGCGTCCACCAGCCGTTTGAGCAGCGCGGCCAGCAGGCCGGCCGCAAACAGCGCGGCGATGAAGACCAGCACGAAAGCCGCTGCATAACGCACCGGCTCGGTGGCCGACTGCCACGGAAGCAGCGGCGCCACCTGCGGCGCGAACCATTGCGCCGCATAAAACGACGCCGCCCAGCCCAGCACCGACAGCACTTCGTAGACCAGCCCGCGCCAGGCGCCCAGCAGCAGGGAAAAAAACAGCACCCCCGCCAAAATCCAGTCGAGCGGCATCACAACGCAGCCGGCAAGGTCAGAAACTCAGGATGGCAACCGGCAGATCAAGCGACCTGATCTTGTTCACCGCTTTTTCAGCCTCCGCCTTGCTGGCGAACGGGCCGACCCGGACCCGGACGCGCTTGCCGTCCTTGGTGTCGGCCACCTGGGTGTAGGTGGTGAGGCCGGCACCTTCGAGCTTGCGGCGTGTTTCCTCGGCCTTGGCGGCATCGGCAAAAGCGCCCACCTGCACCACCATGCGGCCCTTGGTTTCAGCCGCAGCGGCTTTGGTTTCTTCGGTGGCCGCCGGCTTGGTCAGCGCCGCCACCTTCGGAGGCTGCGCAGCGGGCGTGGCATTGAGCAGCGCAACCGCGCGCGCGCCGTCGTCGCTGGGCGTGGCCGGCTTGGGAGGCACCGGCTTGGGCTCGGGCTTGACGACAGGCCTGGCTTCAGCCTTTTCAACCGGCCGGGGTTCAGGCTTGAGTTCGGGCTTGGGTTCGGGCCGGGGCTTGGACTCTGGCTTGACTTCGGCCTTTGCCTCCGGCCGGGGCTCCGGTTTCACTTCTTTTTTAATAGCTGGAGGGGCAGGCTCGGCAAGCGGTGTAGCGGGTTTTGAGGGATAAATTTCTTCGGTCGGCGACAAGCTGGAAGCCGCCGTCACCGTCTGCGCTGCAGGCGCGGGTGTTTTGGCCGGCGCGGGGGCAGCGGCCACCGCAGGCGCAGGCGCGGGAACCACCAGCGGCCTGACGGCATTCTTTCCCGGAATTTCAATGGGAATGTCGACGGCCACCGGGCGCGGCTGGGTTTCGAACAGCATCGGAAAGCCGATGACGCCCAGCAGCACCAGCACCGATGCGCCGATCAGCCGGTGCTTGGCGCGCTTGCGCAGCACTTCCACGCTGAGCGCCTGGTTGGCCGAACCGGCAGGAGGGGTTGGACTGGCGTCGCCCCGGCGGAACTTGAAAAACGGCATGGTGTGTTTGGAATCCGTTGTAGGCCAGGTAGGGGTTGCAGACCGCTGGCCGTTCTGGCGCAGGAAGCGGGTCCGGTTGATTCGGCCTCAGGCCGAAAGATGCGGCGCAAAAAGACGCGGCACGCCGTTCTTGAGGATTCCGCCCACGGTGTAGAACGAGCCAAAGACGACGATTCTATCAGTGGGATTTGCCGCATTGACAACCGCTTGCAGTGCGGACTCGGGGCTTTTGTAAGCGCTGGCTGCCGCATCAAGCCGGGTGTTGCCGGCCTGCCAGGCAGCGCGCAATGCTTCGCCGGTGGCGGCCCGCGGCGTGGGCAGGTCGGTGAAATACCACTTGTCGACGAGCGGGCCGATCCGCGCCAGCATGGGGCCGACGTCCTTGTCGGCCATGGCGCCGAACACCGCATGCGTGCACGGGTAAAAACCCATGGCATCCAGATTTTCGGTCAGCGCGGCCACCGAATGCGGGTTGTGCGCCACGTCGAGCACCAGCGTCGGCTGGCCGGGAATGATCTGGAAGCGGCCGGGCAGCTCGACCAGCGACAGGCCGACCCGCACCGACTGCGCGGTGACCGGCAGCCGGTCGCGCAGCGCCGTCAGCGCCGCCAGCACGCCCGAGGCATTGACCAGCTGGTTGGCGCCCCGCAGCGCCGGATACGCCATGCCGGCATAACGCCGGAAAGTTTTAGCCCCCACGCTGGCCGCTTCGCGTGCTGCGCTGCCCCCCATGGGGGCTGTGCTGTCTTGGGGCGGCCCTTCGTCTGCACGCCCGACCCAGCTCCACTGCAGCTTGTCGCCCGAAAAATTGAAGTCATGGCCAAAGCGCCACAGGTCGGCGCCCAGGGCGGCCGCATGGTCGAGCACGCTTTGCGGCGGCACCGGGTCGCTGACGACCACCGGCCGGCCGGCGCGCATGATGCCGGCCTTTTCAAAGCCAATGGCTTCGCGGGTCGTCCCCAGCAGTTCCATGTGGTCCAGGTCGATGCTGGTGATCACCGCGCAGTCGGCGTCGAGGATGTTCACCGCGTCGAGCCGCCCGCCCAGGCCGACTTCCAGGACCACCACGTCAAGCCCGGCATCGGCCAGCAGTTGCAGGATCGCCAGGGTGGTGAATTCGAAGTAGGTCAGCGAGATTTCATTGCCATTTTGGCACCTTGCGCTTTCCACGCGGGCAAAGTTTGCTATTAGATCCGTAGCATGTACGATGTCGCCCCGCACCCGGCAGCGCTCCTCGAAATGCACCAGGTGCGGCGAGGTGTAGACGCCGGTGCGGTAGCCCGACTCCATGAGGATCGCTTCGAGCATGGCGCAGGTCGATCCCTTGCCGT
>JAQGMN010000029.1 GCA_028292345.1 Polaromonas sp.
GGCAGCACCGCGCGCTGTCGGGCCAGCTGCAAGGGCGCGAGCAGGCCCGGATGGCACGACGCGCCCGGCCCGCCATGCACGACGAGCCAGCATTCGCCATCGCGCGCGCCGCAGTCGCGGTAGGCCATGCGCGCGCCGCGCGCTATGGCGACAAAGTGCGGTGAATGCCAGCCGTGGCCCGGTTCATTGTTCGGGGACGGGTGGTGATGGGAAACAGTTGGTTGTGGCATTGAAGTTGCATTACAGCAGGGCGGGCCGGTTGCTGCCGAAAGGCGGTGACAAGTCCGTGATCACGTTTTATCCCAACCACCGGAGACTCACCATGCAATGGACCGCCCCTTCCTTCACCGACCTGCGTTTCGGTTTCGAAATCACGATGTACATCGCCAACCGCTGAAGCACCCATTTCGGAAACCGGCGCATTCGCCGGTTTCCGTTGGCTGATTTTTTACTTTTCCAGAAAACCATCCCATGCAATTACGCGTCCTAGGCTCGGCGGCAGGCGGCGGTTTTCCGCAGTGGAACTGCAATTGCCCCAACTGCGATGGGCTCAGGCGCGGCACGCTGCGGGCGCAGGCCCGCACCCAGTCGTCGATTGCCGTCAGTGCCAACGGCCAGGACTGGCTGCTCGTCAACGCCTCGCCCGACGTGCTGGCGCAGATTCGCGCCAACCCCGAACTGCAGCCCGCCCGTGCGGTGCGCGACAGCGGCATTGCCGCCGTGCTGCTGATGGACGCGCAGATCGACCATGTGACCGGCCTCCTGATGCTGCGCGAGCGGGCCAGCCCCTTGCCGCTGCTGGCCACGCCCGAGGTGCTTTCAGACATTGGCGAAGGTTTCCCCATCACCCGCATCCTGTCGCACTACTGCGGCATCCAGGCGCTGCCGCTGCGGCCCGACGGCAGCCTGCAGGCCGTTCCCGGACTGCCCGGCGTGGCGGTGCGTCCCATCGCGCTGTCGTCCAAGCCGCCACCGTATTCCCCGTTTCGCCACAGCCCGCGTCCGGGCGACAACATCGGCCTGCTCATTGAAAACCCCGAGAACGCCGCGCGCGTGTTTTATGCGCCCGGCCTGGGCGAGGTCACGCCTGAACTTCTCGACCTGATGGGGCAATGCCAGGCCGTGCTGGTGGACGGAACCTTCTGGACCGAGGATGAAATGCAGCGCCTGGGCCTGTCCAAAAAGAGCGCCGCCGACATGGGCCACCTGCCGCAGAGCGGTCCGCACGGCATGATTTCGCAGCTGGACCGGCTGCCGCCGGGCGTGCGGAAAATCCTCATCCACATCAACAACACCAACCCCATCCTCCAGGAAGACTCCGCCGAGCGCGCGCTGCTGGCCGCGCACGGCATCGAAGTCGCCTGCGACGGCATGGACCTGGTTTTCTGACGGCAAGGTCACTTCATGGAACTAGCGCAAACCCACCGGCCTGATTCGGCCGGCGACCCGGCCACCCCCTGGACGCGGGCGGAATTCGAGGCCCAGCTGCATGCGCAGGGCGCGGGCTACCACATCCACCATCCCTTCAATGTCCGCATGAACAGCGGCCAGTGCGCCCCGGATGAACTGCGCCACTGGGTCAGGAACCGCTTTTATTACCAGATCTGCATTCCGCGCAAGGATGCCGCCATCTTGGCCAACATGCCGGACCGCGAGCACCGCCGGCTGTGGATCGAGCGCATCCTGGACCATGACGGCTACGGCGACTACACCGGCTCGGCCGCCGGCGGCATCGAAGCGTGGACGCGCCTGGGGGAGGCCGTCGGTATTGCGCGGGACGACCTGTGGTCGCTGCGGGGCGTTGCGCCCGCCGTGCGGTTTGCCTGCGATGCCTATGTGAATTTCGCCGCCAGCGCGCCCTGGCAGGAAGCGGTGTGCTCGTCGCTCACCGAAATGTTCGCGCCGCAGATCCACAAGGACCGGCTGGCCGGCTGGCCGACGCACTACCCGTGGATCGACGCCGAGGGCCTGAATTACTTCAGGAGCCGCATTCCGCTGGCCGGCCGGGACGTGGCGCACGGGCTGCAGGTCACGCTGGCGCACTTCACCACCCGCCCCGCGCAGCACCGGGCGCTGGACATCTTGCAATTCAAGCTCGACATCCTGTGGACCCTGCTCGACGCCATCGAGAAGGTCTGCCTCAACGATACCCAACCCTCCAGGGACTGACATGACCGCTGCTGCCTCATTGCCCGATTTGCCGGCCGCACCTGCCGCACAAGCGTTGCAAGCCCTGCCGCCGTTCCCGAAGCTGTCGCGCGGCTACCGCCTGCAGTACGAGCAGGTCCAGTCGGCATGGGTGCTGCTGTATCCGGAAGGCATGGTCAAGCTCAATGACAGTTCGGCCGAAATCCTGCGGCGCTGCAACGGCGAGCGCAGCATCGACGCCATGGTGGCCGACCTTGAAATCCTGTTCAACACCAGAGGCATCGCGCCGCAGGTGACGGACTTGCTGCAGGAAGGCATGCGCCGTGGCTGGATTGCCTGAGCTGGCGTTGCCCGGTACGGCCGACGCCGCCGTGCCGCCGCCGCTGTGGCTGCTGGCCGAGCTGACCTACCGCTGTCCGCTGCACTGCGTGTTTTGCTACAACCCCACGCAGCATGCCCGCCTGCAGGCCGAAATGAGCACCGCGCAGTGGGTCGATGTGATGCGCCAGGCGCGCGCGCTGGGCGCGGCGCAGCTGGGATTTTCCGGCGGCGAACCGCTGCTGCGGGACGACTTGGAGGAACTGGTGCAGGAAGCCCGGCACCTGGGTTTCTACACCAACCTGATCACCTCGGGCGTCGGCCTCACCGAAGCCCGGGCGCGGCGGCTGAAGGACGCGGGACTGGACCATGTGCAGCTGTCCTTCCAGGACTCGACCCGCGAACTCAACGACTTCCTGAGCCACACCAAGACCTTCGAGCTCAAGCAAAAAGTGGCGCGGCTGATCAAGCAGCACGACTGGCCCATGGTGCTCAATTGCGTGCTGCACCGGCACAACCTGCCGCATGTCGGCAAGATCATCGAGATGGCGCTCGCGCTGGAGGCCGAATTCCTGGAACTGGCCAACACGCAGTATTACGGCTGGGCGTGGACCAACCGCGACCACCTGATGCCGACGCATGCGCAGCTGATCGACGCCGAGGCCGTGGTGCAGCGCTACCGCGCCGAGTACGGCACGCGCTGCCGCATCCTGTTTGTCGTTCCCGATTACTTCGAGGAACGCCCGAAGGCCTGCATGAACGGCTGGGGCGCGGTGTTTCTGGCGGTGGCGCCCGATGGCGTGGCCTTGCCCTGCCACAACGCGCGCAACCTGCCGGGCTTGCAGCTGCCGCGCGTGCAGGACCAGCCGCTGGGCGACATCTGGGCGCGCAGCCAGGCCTTCAATGCCTACCGGGGCGACGCCTGGATGAAGGCGCCGTGCCGCGACTGCGACGAGCGGCACAAGGATTTCGGCGGCTGCCGCTGCCAGGCGTTCCAGATCACCGGCGATGCCGCCGAGGC
>JAQGMN010000043.1 GCA_028292345.1 Polaromonas sp.
ATGAAAGCGTGGTCAGCGTGCCGATCCGGCTGCAGCAGCGCCTGCTGGGCGAGTTCAATTTGTTCTTTCGCAGCGCCGTCACCTTGAGCGCGGAAGAAACCGAACTGCTCGATGCGCTGGCCAGCCATTTGGCCAGCGCGCTGGAAAGCCTGCGCGCCGCCGCGCTGGCCCGTGAGGCGGCGGTGGCCGAGGAGCGCGCGATGCTGGCGCGAGAGCTGCACGACTCGATTGCGCAGTCGCTGGTGTTCCTTAAGATCCAGGTGCAGCTGCTGCGCAGCGCGCTGCAAAAAGGGCAGGCGGTGCAGATGAACCAGGCGCTCGATGAACTCGACACCGGGCTGCGCGAAAGCATTGGCGACGTGCGCGAGCTGCTGGTGCATTTCCGCACCCGCACCAACACCGACGACATCGTGCAGGCGCTGCAGGAAACGCTGCAGAAGTTCCAGCACCAGACCGGCCTGCCGGCCCGCCTCACCGTTGAGGGCGACGGCCTGCCGCTGCCGCCCGACGTGCAGGTGCAGGTGCTGCATGTGATGCAGGAGGCGCTGTCCAACGTGCGCAAGCATGCGCGCGCCACCAGCGTCGAGATGGCGGTGGTCAAGGGCGCGCAGTGGCGCTTTATGGTGCGCGACGACGGCATCGGTTTTGACACCGGCCACGGCAACGGCCCTTCGCATGTGGGGCTGAAGATCATGCGCGAGCGCGCCGGCGGCATCGGCGCCGAGGTGGCGTTTGTGTCGGGGCCGGGCAAGGGAACCGTGACCACCCTGACGCTGCCGGCGCATCCCGTGGCCAGCGGCGGCCGGACGAGCTGGGAAACGGCCCTGGCGCCGGCTGCCGTGCCGCTGCCGGAGCCCCAGGCACAACAGGCAGCGGTCCAAGGATGAAAATAGTAATGAAATATGCCTTTTGCGCAATAGTCACTACCATGGTTAGCTATAAAAAAAGTAGCAAATCATGCGCCATTCAAAACCGGCCTGAATTGCAGAAAACCTGCGCGAAAGCCGGCGCATGAAGACGGTCCGGCTGCTGGTGGTCGATGACCACCACCTGTTTCGCCGGGGCCTGGTGGCGCTGCTGTCGCAGGATGCGCGTTTCGAGGTGACCAGCCAGGCGGGCGACATCGGCGAGGCGCTGCGCTGCGTGGAACGCGATCGGCCGGACCTGATCCTGCTGGACAACCACCTGCCGGGCGTTCTGGGCATCGACGGCATCGCGTCGCTCAAGCAGGCCGCGCCGGGAACCCGCATCCTGATGCTGACGGTCAGCGAAAACCAGAGCGACCTGGCGGCGGCCCTGCAGGCGGGCGCCGACGGCTACCTGCTCAAGACCGTCGAACTCGATCACTTGTCCGGTTTCATCCTGAAGGTGCTGGCCGGCGAATCGGTCGTCAGCCCGGAGATGATGACCAAGCTGGTGACGGCCTTTCGCGGCAAGCCATCGGTGCCGCCCGCGCCGGTGATGGCGCCTGGGGAGGCCGAAGTGCTGCCCGAGCTGCCGGCCGAGGCTGGGCCCGAACTGGCGCTGCCGCGAGAGAACGGCGACTCGCTCTCGGCACGCGAGCGCGAGGTGCTGGCCCTGATTGCGCTGGGCGACAGCAACAAGCTGATTGCCCGCAAGCTCGACATTGCGGAAACCACGGTGAAGATCCATGTGCAGCACATTTTCCGAAAGCTGCAGTTCACCTCGCGCGTACAGGCGGCCGTGTATGCCGCCAGCCGCGAACCGGGTTGACCTGGATCAAGCTTTTCCCTGATTGATGGGGGAGTAGTCCTTCAGAACGATGGCGGCCAGGGCCGCCATCGTCCGTTTGGCGCCGCCGTCACCTCCTTCAGGCGGATGGTGGTGAAGGGCGGAAAACGCGACAGTCATGCCATGTCCCCTGGAGAGAAAAACATGGCCTCTGAGCTGAGCAATTCAAGAAGAGCGTGGTCGGTGCTGATCGTCAGCACGCTGGCGTTCACCGTCTGCTTCATGGTGTGGATGATGTTCGGCGTCATCGGCATCCCGATCAAGAAGATGCTGAACCTCAACGCCACCGAGTTCGGCCTGCTGATGGCAACGCCCGTGCTCACCGGTTCGCTGATCCGCGTGCCGCTGGGCATCTGGACCGACAAATACGGCGGCCGCATCGTCATGGCGGTGCTCATGGCCATCACCGTGCCGGCGATCTGGATGATGAGCTACGCCACGCAGTACTGGCATTTCCTCACCATCGGCCTGTTCGTGGGCCTGGCCGGCGGCTCGTTCTCGGTCGGCACACCCTATGTGGCGCGCTGGTTTCCCAAAAATCGGCAGGGCACGGCGATGGGCGTGTACGGCGCGGGCAACTCGGGCGCGGCCGTCAACAAGTTCGTCGCGCCGGTGATCCTGGTGGCCTTCGGCTGGACCATGGTGCCGCAGGCCTATGCGCTCATCATGCTGGCCACGCTGGTGCTGTTCTGGCTGTTCAGCCACAGCGACCCCAGGCACCTGGTGCCGAGCAACGTCAGCTTCAGGGACCAGCTCAAGGCGCTGAAAGACCCGAAAGTGCTCAAGTACTGCCAGTACTACAGCATCGTCTTTGGCGGCTATGTGGCGCTGTCGCTGTGGATGGTGCAGTACTACATCGGCGAATACGGCCTGGACATCCGCACCGCGGCGCTGCTGGCGGCCTGCTTCTCGCTGCCCGGCGGCGTGCTGCGCGCGGTGGGCGGCGTGCTGTCGGACAAGTACGGCGCGCACAGCGTGACCTGGTGGGTGATGTGGGTGAGCTGGATCTGCCTGTTCCTGCTGTCGTATCCGCAGATGGACTTCACGCTGCTGACCACCACCGGCCCGACCACCTTTCACATCGGCCTGAACGTCTATGCCTTCACCGCGCTCATGGGCGTGCTGGGCGTGGCCTTTGCGTTTGGCAAGGCCAGCGTCTTCAAGTACATCAGCGACGACTATTCCCACAACATCGGCGCCATCAGCGGCATCGTCGGCCTGGCCGGCGGCCTGGGCGGCTTCGTGCTGCCCATCCTGTTCGGCGCGCTGATGGACATCACCGGCATTCGCTCCAGCGCCTTCATGCTGATGTACGGCGTGGTCTGGGTCTCGCTGATCTGGATGTACTGGACCGAAGTGCGCCGTACCGAAGTCATGGGCCGCCATGCCGCCGGCGCCACCGCCTGAATCCGAACGCCCCACTCGAGAAAACACCATGAACGTCAAAACTGCCTTCCCCGCAGATGCTGCGGTCCTGCCGCCTGGCAAAGATTCCGGCGCCGACATTGCCGACTGGCGCCCCGAGGACGAAAACTTCTGGGAAAACACCGGCAAGCGCATCGCCTACCGCAACCTCTGGATCTCCGTGCCCAGCCTGCTGTGCGGCTTCGCCATCTGGGGCATGTGGGGCATCATCACGGTGCAGATGCTCAACCTGGGCTTTCCGTTCACCCAGGCCGAGCTGTTCACGCTGACCGCCATTTCCGGCCTGGCCGGCGCCACCATGCGGATTCCGGCGTCCTTCCTGATCCGGCTGGCCGGCGGGCGCAACACCATCTTTTTGACGACCTCGATGCTGCTGGCCCCGGCCATCGGCACCGGCATCGTGCTGCAGCATCCCGAATGGCCGCTGTGGACCTTTCAATTGATGGCGCTGTGGTCGGGCGTGGGCGGCGGCAACTTCGCCAGTTCCATGTCCAACATCAGCGGCTTTTTTCCCAAGCGGCTGCAGGGCACGGCATTGGGCCTGAATGCCGGCCTGGGCAACTTCGGCGTGACGACGATGCAGATCGTCATTCCGCTGGTGATGACGATGAGCGTCTTCGGCAGCTTCGGCGGCGATCCGACGGTGCTGGTGAAAGACAGCGGC
This sequence comes from Polaromonas sp., assembly GCA_028292345.1. Taxonomy (GTDB): domain Bacteria; phylum Pseudomonadota; class Gammaproteobacteria; order Burkholderiales; family Burkholderiaceae_C; genus Polaromonas. Next base: position 3,842 of record JAQGMN010000043.1, read on the forward strand.
TGGATCTTCGGCAAGATTGCCGCCGGCACGCCGACCTGGATTCAGAACGCCGGCTTCACCTGGCTGCTGTCGCTGGTGCCGCTGTCGGTGATCTGCTTTTTCGGCATGAACAACCTCAAGACCGTGTCGCCTGAAATCGGCGGAACGATCCCGGCTTTCCTCAAGATCATCTGGCTCTACACCCTGTCGTTCATTCCGGCCGGCGTCGGCCTGTACCTCTACCTGCCCAAGCCGTCCGGCCTGGGCCTGCTGAACATGTGGGTGGCCATGCCGCTGATCATCGTCAGCACGCTGATGGTGCTCAAGCTCACCGCCTTCGGTCCGATGAAGGAAAGCATTGCCAAGCAGTTCGCCATCTTTGGCAACAAGCACACCTGGTCGCTGACGGTGCTGTACATCGTCACCTTCGGCTCCTTCATCGGCTTTTCGATGGCGCTACCGCTGGCCATCACCATCATTTTCGGCATCAGCCATGTGCCCGACGCGGCCGGCATCATGCAGCACACGCTGAAGAATCCGAACGCGCCATCGGCCCTGACCTATGCCTGGATCGGACCCTTCGTCGGCGCGGCGGTGCGGCCCATCGGCGGCTGGATTTCCGACAAGGTCGGCGGCTCCATCGTCACCCAGATCATCTCGGCCGTCATGGTCGCGGCCTCGGCAGCGGTCGGCTACGTCATGCTGCTGGCCTACCAGTCGGCCACGCCGGAACAATATTTTCTGATGTTCATGGTGCTGTTCGTGGTGCTGTTCACCGCCAGCGGCATCGGCAACGGCTCGACCTTCCGCACCATCGGCGTGATTTTCGACCGCCAGCAGGCCGGCCCGGTGCTGGGCTGGACCTCGGCGATTGCCGCCTACGGCGCGTTCATCGCCCCGGTGGTGATTGGCGCGCAGATCAAGGCCGGCACGCCGCAGAACGCCATGTACGGCTTTGCCATCTTCTATGCCCTGTGCCTGGTGCTGAACTGGTGGTTCTACCTGCGCGCTGGCGCCGAGATCAAGAACCCCTGATACCAGCCATTCCACCAGACCGTTTTTTCAAAGAATCCCTGATTTACCGGAGACCTCAATGAGTCATTTTCTAGACCGCCTCAGCCACTTTTCCAACCCCCGTGAAGCGTTTTCGGGCGACCACGGCGTCACCACGGCCGAAGACCGCACCTGGGAAGACGCCTACCGCAACCGCTGGGCGCACGACAAGGTGGTGCGCAGCACCCACGGCGTGAACTGCACCGGCTCGTGCTCGTGGAAGATTTACGTCAAGGGCGGCATCGTCACCTGGGAAACCCAGCAAACCGACTATCCGCGCACCCGCTGGGACATGCCCAACCACGAGCCGCGCGGCTGCTCGCGTGGCGCCAGCTACAGCTGGTATCTGTACAGCGCCAATCGCGTCAAGTACCCGATGGTCCGCGCCCGCCTGCTCAAGCACTGGCGCGAGGCGCGCCTCACGCTGCCGCCCGTCGAGGCCTGGGCCGCCGTGGTGCAAAACGACGCCAAGCGGCGCGACTACCAGAGCGTTCGCGGCCTGGGCGGCATGGTGCGCTCGACCTGGGACGAGGTGAACGAACTCATCGCCGCGTCCAACGTGTACACCATCGAGCAGCACGGCGCCGACCGCATCATCGGCTTCTCGCCGATTCCGGCGATGTCCATGGTCAGCTATGCCTCGGGTTCGCGCTATTTGTCGCTGATCGGCGGCGTCTGCATGAGCTTTTACGACTGGTACTGCGACCTGCCTCCGTCCAGCCCGCAGGTCTGGGGCGAGCAGACCGACGTGCCCGAGTCGGCCGACTGGTACAACTCCAGCTTCATCATCGCCTGGGGCTCGAACGTTCCGCAGACGCGCACGCCCGACGCCCACTTCTTCACCGAAGTGCGCTACAAAGGCTGCAAGACGGTGGCCATCACGCCCGATTACTCCGAAGTCGCCAAGCTGTCGGATTTGTGGCTGCATCCCAAGCAGGGCACCGACGCCGCCGTCGCCATGGCGATGGGCCATGTGATCCTGAAGGACTTCTACTTCGGCGGCAACGGCAAGCCGCGCTCGGCCTATTTCGACGACTATGCCCGGCGCTACACCGACCTGCCGATGCTGGTCATGCTGAAACAGCACACGCTGGAAAACGGCGAGTCCGTCATGGTGCCCGACCGCTATGTGCGCGCCTC
>JAQGMN010000045.1 GCA_028292345.1 Polaromonas sp.
GGCGTCACGCTGGCGGTCATGCTGCAGCACCGCCTGGGCGAAGCGGCACGGGGACTCAAGGCCCTGCTTGAGGCGGGCGAACTGGGCGGGCTCATCAGCGCCAGCGCGTCCGTGCGCTGGTGGCGCCCGCAAAGCTATTACGACGAACCGGGACGCGGCACGCTGGCGCGGGACGGCGGCGGCGTGCTGATCACACAGGCCATCCACACGCTGGACCTCTTGCTCACCCTGACCGGCCTGCCCGAGCGCGTCACGGGCCTGGCCGCGACTTCGCCGGTTCACCGCATGGAAGGCGAGGACACGGCAGCGGCGCTGCTGCACTACCCTGGCGGCGCCATGGGCGTGGTGCAGGCCACCACGGCGGCCTACCCTGGTTTTCCGGAGCGCATTGAACTCAATGGCACGCTGGGCACGGCAACGCTGGAATCGGGCGAACTGCAGGTCGTGTTTGCCAGCGGCAAGCGCCTGGCGCTGGGTGCGCGCCTGGGCTCGGGCGGCGGCGCCGATCCCATGGCCTTCAGCCATGCAGCCCACCGGACCGTGCTGCAGGATTTCATCCGCGCGGTGCAGGCCGGACGCACGCCGGCGGTCAGCGGCCGCTCGGCGCTGGGCGTGCAAGAGGTCATTGAATGCATCATGGAATCGTCCAGGGCCGGCTGCGCGGTCAGCCTGCCAGGCGCTTCACGGACCGGGTGAATGCGGCGCTGAAGCGCCACGGTCATGAATCGGCGAATCCTGGCAATGCGCAGCGGCATCCGGCCCGCGGCAATATTTTTAGCCGTTTTGTCTCGGAATCCACACAGCGCGGGCACTACCAGCTATAAAACTCGTAGCAAAACAGATTTTGCGTTATATTTGGCGGCGGGCCTTTGCCGGGCCTGATTCCCATTCCTGTGACCCGACCGACCTGAGGAGATAACCCAATGAGTGCCAAAGAAAACGCTGCCGTGAGCCTGTTGCTAGAACTGCTGGAGTCGCGCTACGCAATGCGCGTGCTGTGGGCACTGAAAGACGGCCATCCGCAAACCTTTCGCCTGCTCCAGGACAGCATTGGCAACATCACGCCCAATACCCTGAACACCCGCATCAAGGAATTGCGCGCAGCCGGCCTGCTCGGCCATGGCGAAAAGGGTTATACCGTGACCTCACTCGGCGCCGACCTGCTCAAGCGCCTGAACGACCTGCAGGCTTTCGCCGGAAAATGGGTGGTCAGCCAGACCAAGGCCAACGCGGACAAAAGCACCCCGCAATAAGCGCCGGCCACTGCGAGTAAAAAACGAAACAGGCGAAAGGCCTGTTTTTTTTTGGGGATCGCGCCTAGTTCAAACGGCAGTTTCCAGCAATTCCACAGGATTGCCAAATTTTTCGGCAGCGGCCTGCACCGCCGGATCGCGCAGCGCACAGAGAAAACCGCCGTCGATGAGCAGTTTGCCATCCGCCGACACCGTGCTGTCCAGCGCCACCAGGTCCATGTGCACGGGCGGCTCTTCCCACTGCGGCATGGTTCGCAAAATATAGTCGCTCGGCCTGGCCAGGTCGATGCCGAAATGCAGCGCGCCCGGTGCATTCGAGCCTGCCGGGTAGATCGTGTGGCGCGGCGCTTTCGGATTGAAGCCGCAGCCCAGTTCAATCAGCCGCCCGCCCACCAGCATTTCGCGAAGAATCGCCGCCTCGGGGCCGTCGCCCGTGACCTCCACGATGGTGTCGCTCTCGAACCGGCAGCCAATGCGCTCTTCGAACGGCCTGGCGAACCCGACGGCCCACTGCGGATAAAAGGTGCCCGTCATCGCGACCGGCGCGTCCGCATCGTTGCGGTGCGCCGTCCGGTCCCAGAGGTTCGGCCCATGGGTGGGAAGGTAATGCACATAGCAGCCCGGCTCGTCGGCAAACATCTTGCCGCGCCAGCGGTTGTGCGCCAGCAGCAGGCTGCGCATTTCGGGCGTGTAGTCAATCGAGAAATCACTGCCGCGCGCATCGGTGAATTTCAGCGTGAAATTCGTGTCCGCCGGCAGGCGGGTGGCGGTGGCGCGAATGATGTCGCCCACCAGTTCGGCCGGAAAGCGCGCCTGCGGCGTGTGCAGCAAATCAAGGTCGCGGAAATAAGTGATCTTGACCCAGCGCTGGCCGCGGGCGCGCCGTGCAATGAAAAACGGGTCAAAAATCGAACAGAACCAGGTGGACACCACAAAGTCCGACTCGGCAACCAGCGCCTTGACGGCTTCGGGGACCTCGGTGATCTGGCTGCTGGCTTCCATGTACTGGCGAACCGTCGCGCCGCGCGCGCGCGCCAGGCCCATGACGGCATCGGCCACGCGCGTGTCGAGCAGCGGGTCGGTCAGCAGCAGCACCCGGTCACCCTGCCTGAAGGCAAAAGTCCGCTGGAAATTTTCCAGCGCCGCGAAATAATTTTTGGTGTGGGTGACGTTGGGATTCAGCGGCTGGGGCAATCCGGCCAGCACATCGCCCGGGGCCGTCATCAAGTCATTGGTGTTCATGTCAGTCCAGAGTTTTGAAAATTTCAGTCCACGGCGGCGCCCGAGCGCTTCACCGCATCGCCCCACAATGCCATGCTGGCGGCGACATGCCTGGCCAGTTCTTCGGGCGTACCCGACGCCACTTCAGCGCCGCGCGACTGCAGCTGGCTGCGCAATTCCGGGTCGGCCAGGGCCTTGTTGATGGCTGCATTGAGCTGGCTGACAATGGGCCGCGGGGTGCCTGCCGGAACAAAAATCGCATCCCAGGCACTGACATCGAAGCCCTTGAGGCCTGACTCGGCGATCGTCGGCAGATCGGGCCAGCCAGCGACCCGCCTGGCGGTGGTGACGGCCAGCGGTTTCACCCGTGCGCCCCTGGCCTGCGGGGCGGCGTTCGGCATGACCTCGATCATCATGTCGACCTGCCCGCCGATCAGGTCGGTCATGGCCTGCGCTCCGCCACGGTAGGGAATGTGCACCACGGCCAGCCCGGCGCGCGATTTGTAGATTTCGGCGGCCAGGTGCGAGGTGGTTCCGTTGCCGGCCGAGCCAAAGGTGTATTTGCCCGGGCTGGCCTTGAGCAGCTGGGTCAACTCGGCCATCGACGACACCGGCAGCGTGGGTCGCACGACGACCATGGCCGCGATCCGGGTGAGCTGGCCGACGGGTTCGAAATCGCGTTGCGGATCAAAGCCTGGCGACTTGTAGATCGCATGGTTGATGGCATGCGTGCCGTTCGTGCCATACAGGAGCGTGTAGCCATCGGCAGCCGCCCTGGCCGCCGTCGCGCTGCCCACATTGCCGCCTGCGCCGCCCAGGTTTTCCACCACGATGGGCTGCCCCAGTTCCCTGGCGGCGCGCAGCATCACCAGGCGTGCCAGCGTGTCGCCTCCGCCGCCGGCCGGAAACGGAACGATCAGCTTGATCGGTTTATCGGGATAGGCGGCGGCCGGCTGGGCATGCGCCGGCACGGCCAGGCTCAGCATGAGGGCAGCGCCAAGCGCCACACGCCCGATGGCGGCGAAGCGCGCAAGCCGGAGCGGCAAGGGATGCAGGCGGAAATGCATGATGGTTTTCCTTTTGAGTCCGCTGCCTGGTGCTCTTTGCACTTTAAAGCAGCGATAAATACTTAGGCATCTTATTTTATTGCACGCAATTGTCAAAAATGACTACGCATTTACCCTAGGAAAAGGATATTCTTGAATTTACGGCATGCAATAAACGCATGCTTGCGCATTTCTCCACTTCATTCTTAAAGTCATCCATGGCCACCCAGATCGACCACGTGCTGCACCACCTGAGGCAAAAAATCATCACCGGCGAACTGCCATCGGGTTCGCGCATGGTGGAACTCGACCTGGCTGCCCTGCTGTCGGTGTCTCGCACGCCCATCCGCATTGCGCTGGGTGAGCTTGAAAAGGAAGGCCTGCTGGAGCGGCTGGCCACGCGCGGATTCCGGGTGCGCCGGTTCACCGCCAGTGAAGTGGCCGACGCCATCGACGTGCGTGGCGCACTCGAAGGAATGGCCGCCCGCCAGATCGCCGAGCAGGGCCTGTCCGCCGAGGTCCGGGACCAGTTGCAGTCTTGCGTGGCCGATGGGCAGCGCCTGCTGCTTCAAGCCAGATCCGACAGCCATGTGGTCGATGCCGTCGGCTGGGTGGCCATGAACGCTGCCTTCCACCGGGTCCTGGTGCAAGCGGCTGGCAACAGCACCCTGGCGTCGGCCCTGGCGCATGTGGGCCGGACGCCCATGGCCAGCGCTGGCGCCCTGAGCCTGAACGGCACGCTGCCGCTGCTGGAATATGAATTCATCCGGCGCGCCCAAAGCGATCACGAGGATGTGCTGGCCGCCCTGATGGCGGGCGAGGGAACGCGCGCCGAAGCGCTGATGCGAGAACATGCGCGCCGCAGCCGCAATAACAAGCGCGCGTTGATGGCGCACTGGCCAATGCGTTCACCACCTTGAGCATGGCTGGAAGGACAGGAGCCGGCGCTTGCGGGAAAGTTGAGCCCGGACGTTGCCCCTACAATTCTGTCGCGCCGAGCCGGACTTGCCGGCACAAACGCCGCCCCTGCTGTCGAGGCCCTCGCGCCACCGGCCCAGGCGACATTTCATTACCAATTTTCAAACCCCTGACTTGAAAAGGGGCTTGTGGTCCCAAGCTAGTCAACTTAGCAGCTTCAAAAACATTTCTACCCCTATGTCCGAGAACAAACAACCCGAACAGAACAACGACCTCACAGGCGCGCCCACCCCTGAGGAACTCGAAGCGGCGCAGGCTGCCAACGAGTTTGAGGCCATGAACGCCGCCACCGAGGCGCAGGCCCAGGTGGCTTTGCTGCAGGCCAAGAACACCGAACTGTCCGACAGCTTCCTGCGCGCCAAGGCCGAGGCCGAAAACGCCCGCCGCCGCGCCGAAGATGAAATCTCCAAGGCGCGCAAGTTCGCCCTGGAAAGCTTTGCCGAAAGCCTGCTGCCGGTGCTCGACAGTCTGGAAGCCGGCCTGGCGCTGAAGGAAGCGACGCTGGAGCAGATCCGCGAAGGCTCCGAAGCCACGCTCAAGCAGCTCAAGAGCGCCCTGGAACGCAACAAGGTCATCGAGATCAACCCGGCAGCCGGCGCCAAGTTCGACCCGCACCAGCACCAGGCCATCAGCATGGTGCCTGCGCCGCAGCAGGAAGCCAATACCGTGGTGAGCGTGCTGCAAAAGGGCTACCTGATCGCCGAGCGCGTGCTGCGCCCTGCCCTGGTCACTGTGGCAGCGCCGCAGTAAGCACAAATAAACGTCCGAAATATGTCGGCTGCTCTTGAACTTGTAAAAGTTATCCGCAAGTCTTCAGCAGCTTGACCAGCCGGTCAGCCGACAGCGCATGCGCCGGCATCGAAATACCTTAACGAAACAATAAACAGGAGTTAATCATGGGAAGAATCATCGGCATCGACTTGGGCACGACCAACAGCTGCGTCTCCATCATGGAAGGCAACACGCCCCGCGTCATTGAAAACTCCGAAGGCGCCCGCACCACGCCGTCCATCGTCGCCTACCAGGAAGACGGCGAAGTGCTGGTCGGCGCATCGGCCAAGCGCCAGGCCGTTACCAATCCCAAGAACACCCTCTACGCTGTCAAGCGCCTGATCGGCCGCAAATTCAGCGAAAAGGAAGTGCAAAAGGACATCGGCCTGATGCCTTACTCCATCGTGCCTGCCGACAACGGCGACGCCTGGATCGAAGTGCGCGGCAAGAAGCTGTCGGCCCAGCAGGTCAGCGCCGACATCCTGCGCAAGATGAAGAAAACCGCCGAAGACTACCTCGGCGAGCCCGTCACCGACGCGGTGATCACCGTGCCTGCATACTTCAACGACGCGCAGCGCCAGGCGACGAAAGACGCCGGCCGCATCGCCGGCCTCGATGTCAAGCGCATCATCAACGAGCCGACCGCCGCCGCACTCGCCTTTGGCCTGGACAAGCAGGAAAAGGGCGACCGCAAGATCGCCGTGTATGACCTGGGCGGCGGCACCTTCGACATCTCGATCATCGAGATTGCCGATGTCGATGGCGAAAAGCAGTTCGAAGTGCTGTCGACCAACGGCGACACCTTCCTGGGCGGCGAGGACTTCGACCAGCGCATCATCGACTTCATCATCGACGAGTTCAAGAAGGACTCGGGCGTCAACCTCAAGAACGACGTGCTGGCCCTGCAGCGCCTGAAGGAAGCCGCAGAAAAGGCCAAGATCGAGCTGTCCAACAGCGCGCAGACCGACATCAACCTGCCCTACATCACGGCTGACGCTTCGGGCCCCAAACACCTGAACATCAAGATGACCCGCGCCAAGCTGGAAAGCCTGGTCG
>JAQGMN010000062.1 GCA_028292345.1 Polaromonas sp.
CCTGCGCCAACTCGCTCAGCGTGTCGGCCCAGCTGGCGCTGCCCGACTGGGTGCGGGCGCGCGGCATGTCGATGTACCAGATGGCCATCATGGGCGCCAGCGCGCTGGGCGCCGCGCTGTGGGGCCAGCTGGCGACCATGACCGATGTGCCCACCGCGCTGCTGGTGGCCGCCGCCAGCGGCACCGTCACCATGCTGCTGGCGCAGCACTGGGTGCGCGACCTGAGCATCGAGGAAGACCTGACGCCGTCGCGCGAGTTCAAGGTGCCGGTGGCCGATGCGCCGCCGGGCGCCGGGCGGATGGTGGTGACGATCGAATACCTGATCGATCCGGCCCGGGCCGACGATTTCCACAAGGTCATGCAGGAAAGCCGCCGCAGCCGCCTGCGCCAGGGCGCGCTGGAATGGGAACTGCTGCGCGACGTGAACCAGCCGGGCCGATTCATCGAGCAGATCGTCGACGAATCGTGGACGGAACACCTGCGCCGGTTCGACCGCGTCACCGCCAGCGACGTGGCGCTGCGCGAGCGCAAGCTGGCCTTTCACATCGGCGACGGTCCGCCGCAGGTGGCCCGCTGCGTGGTCGAGGAAGTGGCGCGGACCTGAATCCGTGAAGCCGGCGGTACCGGCGGGAGGCTCAGCGGCCCTGGCCCCGGCCCTGCCCGGCGGCCATTCGCCAGCGGTCCTGGCTGTCATGCAGGTAGCGGTCGATGCCATGCTCAAGCGTCGGCATGACGATGCCGCGCTCGCTGGTCAGCACCGTCACGGCGGGCTCGGCGCCGTGGTCGGCCACGGCCACCGCGTCGGCATTCAGCCCGGCCGCCTCGGCCAGCATGACCGCGAACCCGTGCCAGGACACGTGGCCCCGGTTGGCCAGGTGCCAGATGCCCGAGGCGCCGTCCAGCAACAGGTCCAGCGCCGCATGCGCCAGGTCGGGCACGTAGGTGGGCGACACCGCCACGGCGGCCGGCGCCTGCAGCCTGCGGCCCTGCGCCAGGCCGTGCAGCGTGGCATAGGCAAAGTTGTACACGTCCCAGGGGCCGAAAAACGCGCTGGTGCGGATCACCAGCGCTTCGGGATGCGCCGCCAGGATGCGCTGCTCGGCAGCGGCCTTGCTGCGGCCGTAGACGCCGGCCGGGTCCACCGCATCGCTTTCGGCATAGGCGCGGCCGAGCCTGCCGCTGAACACCAGGTCCGACGAGAACGAGACGCAGGGAATGCCCAGCCGGGCGCAGGCCTCGGCCAGCAGGCCGGCGCCTTCGGCGTTTTCGCGGAAGCAGCGGTCGGCTTCGCGCTCGGCATCGGCCACGCGCACATAGCCGGCGGTGTTGACGACGGCCCAGGGCCGGTAGGCGCGCAGCGCGGCTTCGACCGAGGCGGCATCGGCAATGTCCATGTCGCGGCGCGACACCAGGTCGTGGTCCAGTCCGCGCACATGGCAGATGCGCGAGACCGCCTGGCCCAGCGTTCCGCTGGCGCCGGTGATCAGCAGGCGCCGGGGCGAGCCGACCACGCGCAGCGTGCGGCTGCGGGTCGGCGGGCGGTAAAAGCGCTCGTCGCGCTTCCACCAGCCGGCCCGGTCGAGCACCGGATGCTCGAAGTCGCCGGTGGCCGCCAGCGCGCCGGTGGCCGCGGCCAGCAGCGTGGGGCGCGGCGGATCGGAGCGGACATCGAACACGCCGGGCTCGTAAAAGCCGTTCCTGTGCTGCAGCAGAGAATTCCAGTCCACCGCGCCGAGCAGCGACCAGACGGTGACGGCGGGGATGTCGGCGCCTTCGGCCCGCAGACGTTGCGCCGCATTCCATACCTCCATCAGCCAGCGTACCTGCTCGTCGCGGGTGCAGCCATGGTGCGCCTCGGTCACGGCCACCGGGATGCGGTAGCGCTCCCAGGCCTCGCGCAGGCGCGCCTCGGGGCCGATGCTGCGGGCCGGCAGGTCGATGCGCACCGCTTCCACGTCCACATAGGTGTGCGAGGCGGTGGTGTTCTGGTGAAAGCCCGGGTACATCGCCAGCCGGTGGTCCAGGAAGCGCTCGCTGGTCAGGTAGTGGTTGATGCCGATGAGGTCGGGCGGGCACGGCGAATCGACGAAAAAGGCCAGTTCGCGCTCGCCGATGCCGGCGTCCAGAAAAATGCCGTGCCACGGGTGCTCGCGGCCCAGCCGGCCGCACAGCAGGTCAAAACTGAGCCAGCGGCGCTCGTTCTCATAATCGGCCTGGTACTGCATCGGCGGCGTGCCGAAGGCCTTGCCCAGGTCCTCGGTCTGCACCAGGCGCGCGGCCGGGTTGATGCGCCGGATCGCCTGCATCGACAGCACCACCGCGCGGCACTGGTTGACCAGCGCGCGCAAAAAGGTCGCCATGTCGCGCCCGTGCGGATACCAGTGCCCGTACAGGCCCGAAAACCGGGCGGTGGTCAGCGGCTCATTGACCGGGGTGAAGTCGTTGATCCACGGATAGCGGGCGGCCACCCGGGCCGCATGCCGGGCGACGATGTCGGGAAACTGCGGATCGACCAGGCTGGTGTAGGCCGGGCCGCTGCCATGGTGCACCAGGCCAGCAATCGGCGAAATGCCGAGTTCTTTAAGCCGGCCCAGGCGTTCGTCATGCCAGCGCCAGTCCTGCCGATCGGGGTCGTGAGGCGAAACGGTTTCAAGCAGCACCGGATAGCGCAAGGTGCGCAGGCCCAGCGCGGCCACCCGGTCCAGGTCTGCCAGCCGGTCCTGGTGCCCGGTTTCCTGGATCTGGTTGCGAAACCCGTTTCCTATCCGCACGACGGTGCATTCCAGGCCGCCCCACAATGCCAGGGGAGGCATGGAATCACGCTCAGCAATGCCGGGGGCCGGACTGGGAGAAATCAATGTGTTCATAGGAAGATTAGGAGGTGGATTTTTCAGGCACTGCCCCTGAAAAATCGCAGATGGACGGAGGGCCGATGGCCGGCGTTTGGCGAAGTAGCCAAGGTTCCCAAGCCCGGCCGGGCGGGCTTGTCAGACAAAGCCCAAATCGGCGTAGGAATATTCCAAGGCCTGGACGCGCGCCAAACCAGTGCCCCCCGGGCAAAAGGCCGTGGCTCAGGCGTTCGGGCGGACAAACCGTTCATGGCCGCGCGCCCGCAATTCGCAGGCCGGGCATTGGCCGCAGCCGTAACCCCAGGCATGCCGGTGCGCGCGGTCGCCCAGGTAGCAGGTGTGGGTATGCTCCACGATCAGGTCCAGCAGCGCCTGGCCGCCCTGCGGCACGCCAGACTGCTCGCCCAGTGAATGCGCCAGCGCCCAGGTGTCGGCCTTGTCGATCCACATCAGCGGTGTCTCGATCAGGAAACGCTTGTCCATGCCGAGCGAGAGCGCGAGTTGCATCGCCTTCATGGTGTCGTCGCGGCAGTCCGGATAACCGGAAAAATCGGTTTCGCAGACGCCCGTCACCAGCACCTGCAGGTCGCGCCGGTAGGCCAGCGCCGCCGCCAGCGTCAGGAACAGCAGGTTGCGTCCCGGCACGAAGGTATTGGGCAGGCCCGAGCTTTCCATCCGGAAAGCGACGTCGCGCGTCAGCGAGCAATCGCTCACCTGGCCCAGCACCGCCAGGTCCAGCAGGTGGTCCTCGCCCAGTTTTTCAGCCCATGCAGGAAACCGGTCCTTGAGTTCGCGCAGCACATTGAGCCGCGCGTCGAGTTCCACCCGGTGGCGCTGGCCGTAGTCGAAGGCGATGGTCTCGACGCGCTGGTACTTGCTCAGCGCCTGCGCCAGGCAGGTGGTGGAATCCTGCCCGCCCGAAAACAGGACCAGGGCGGAGGTGTGGGCGCGGGAGGTGGGGTCGGGCAGGTTCATGGCAACGGGAAATTTTCCGTATTGTCACCTGCCTGCGGGCATTTCAAGCCTGCGCCCGGACGGCCGGTGCGGCCGTCCGGGTAAAAAACGCGGTTCAGGTTTTACGGCCGGTCACCATGCGGTAGAGGAACAGCAGGATGATCGAGCCGATGACCGCGGCAATGAAGCCGGCGGATTCCCCGGGACGGTAGAACCCGAGCGCCTGGCCCAGATAAGTGGCGATGACCGATCCGACGATACCAATGATCGCGGTGATCACGAAGCCTCCCGGATCGCGGCCTGGCATCAGGAATTTGGCAACGATGCCGACGATCAGGCCAATGATGATGGTCCAGATAATGCTCATGTTTTTCTTTCAGTGGGGGTTAAAAAAAGGGGAAAAGGCGGGCCCGGGGCAACCGCAGGGTTCACAGGGCCACGGACAGCTCGGCAACCGGCGTCACCGGTTTTTCCTCTTCCTGGGCCATCAGTTCTTCCTTGCGCTGCCTGAGCTGCTCGGCCAGGCCGACCAGGTCGAGCTTGGTGGCGCGGGCCTTGGTGAACATCTCGGTGCGCTCTTCCTTGACGTGGTGGTCGATGTATTCGCCCAGCACCGTCACCTTGGCGTCGAACAGTTCCTCGGCGGCGTCCATGCCCTTGATCTGCGCGATCAGGTCCTTGGCGCTGGCATGCTCGACCGTGGCTTCGTTCAACAGGTCGTTGTCCTTGATGGCCTTGCGCACCGCCGGGTAGAAAATTTCTTCCTCGATGGTGGCGTGAACCGTCAGTTCCTTGCAGATCTGGTCGGCCAGCTGGCGCTTCTTGGTGGTGGAGCGGCTGCGGCTTTCGGTCAGGCCTTCATATTCCTTGAACATGGCCTTAACGGCCTTGTGATCGGCGTCCAGCAGATCGCAGGCGTCCTTTTGCCGCTTGGCTGCGGCAGGTGCGCGGGCCGGTGTCTTGGCGCTGGCCGTGGGCGACTTTCTGGCGGCGGCTGTAGTTCCCATGTTGATGTTCCTTGTAGTTGCTTGGGTCATGGACCGACACATGCCGGACAACTGGAGATTCCCATGGCGGTACGGGCATCCCTGTCGGAAAATGCGCAAACAAACGTAGGAGCAGGCAGAATCCGCGCGCGGGGCCGGCCGGCCCTTCATTCGCGCCGCCGCAGGCATCGGGGCCCCCGGCATGTGCTAACTTGCAGGCCATGCGCAACACCCATTCCCTTGACCAGGCCCGGGCCCTGGCCGGCACCCTGGCCGGCAGGCTGGGCGCCGAGCTGATCGAAACCCATATCTCCTGGGTGCTGCTGGCCGGCGACAGCGCCTACAAGATCAAGAAGCCGGTGCGGCTGCCGTTCGTCGACTACAGCGCGCTGCCGGCGCGCCGGCATTTTTGCGAGGAGGAACTGCGGCTGAACCGCCGGCTGGCGCCTTCGCTCTACCTGGGCCTGTCGCGCATCACCGGCACCCTTGAAGCGCCGCTGCTCGACGCCAGCGGCCCGGCGCTGGAATACGCGGTGCGCATGCGCCGTTTTCCCAAGGGCGCGCTGTTTGCCGAACAGGTGGCGGCCGCAACGCTGTCCCGCCTCGACGTGGACCGGCTGGCCGACCTGCTGGCCGGTTTTCACCATGGCCAGACACCGGCTGAACCCGCGGCGCCCTATGCCAGCGCCCAAGCCCGGCACCTGGCGGCGCGGGCAGCGCTTGAGGGCGCGCTGGCGGTGGCCAGCCCGGCCGAACAGGCGCGGCTGCACGCCTGGCTCGAATCCGGGGCGGCCGGGCTGCAGGCGCTGTGGACCCAGCGCCGCATTGAAGGCCGGGTGCGCGAATGCCACGGCGACCTGCACCTGGACAACGTGGTCAGCCTGGAGGGCGGCGTGGCCGCGTTCGACGGCATCGAGTTCGACCCGGCGCTGCGCTGGATCGACGTGCTCGACGACATCGCCTTTGCGGTCATGGACTTCATGGCCCGCGGCCGCATGGACTTCGCCTTCCGGCTGCTCAACCGCTGGCTGGACGGCACCGGCGACCATGCCGGCCTGCCGGCGCTGCGCTTTTCGCTGGTCTACCGCGCGCTGGTGCGGGCGCAGGTCGAGCGCCTGAACGGCGCGGGCCATGAAGCCGCCGCGCGCCGCTACCTGGACACCGCGCTGGCGCTGGCGCGGCCCGGCCAGCCCCGGCTGCTCATCACCCACGGCCTGCCGGGCTCGGGCAAAACCTTTGCGTCGCAGCAGCTGCTCGAGCGCGAGGGCGCCATCCGGCTGCGCTCGGACGTGGAGCGCAAGCGCCTGGCCGGGCTGGGCATGCTGGCCGATTCGCGCGCCAGCGGGCTGGACCTGTACCAGCCGGAGGCCACCGCGCGCACCTATGCGCAGCTGTTCAGCCGGGCCAGGGAGGCGCTGCAGGCGGGCTGGCCGGTCATTCTCGATGCCGCCTTCCTGCGCCGCGCCGAACGCGCGCAGGCGCAGGCGCTGGCCGGCGCGCTGGGCGTGCCGTTTTCGATCATCGACTGCCAGGCGCCGCCGCAGGTGCTGCGCGAACGCCTGCAGGCGCGGCGCGGCGATGCGTCGGAAGCCAATGTCGAGGTGCTTGAAAAGCTCAGCCTGTCCGCCGAGCCCCTCTCCGGCGAAGAATCCAGGCATGTCCTGCCGGCACCCGGCCACTGAAACCGAAACCCACCCACCGCATGGAACACAACATTCCCCTCATCACCACGATTGCCGCCGGTTTCGGCATGGCGCTGATCCTGGGCTTCGTCGCCGAGCGCCTGAACGTGCCGGCGCTGGTCGGCTACCTGGTCGCGGGCATCCTGATCGGCCCGGCGACGCCGGGCTTTGTCGCCGACGTGCACATGGCCTCGCAGCTGTCGGAAATAGGCGTCATGCTGCTGATGTTCGGCGTCGGGCTGCATTTTTCGCTGAGCGACCTGATGGCGGTCAAGCGCATCGCCATTCCGGGCGCGGTGGTGCAGATGACGCTGGCCACGCTGCTGGGCATGGGCCTGGCCTGGTGGTGGGACTGGGGCTGGGGCGCGGGCCTGATCTTCGGGCTGTCGCTGTCGTGCGCCAGCACCGTGGTGCTGCTCAAGGCGCTGGAGGCGCGCGGCGTGCTCGACACGATGAACGGCCGCATCGCCGTGGGCTGGCTGGTGGTCGAGGACCTGGCAACGGTGCTGGTGCTGGTGCTGCTGCCGCCGCTGGCCGGCGTGCTGGGCGGCGCGCCCGCCGCAGAAGGCGCCGCGCCGCTGTGGCGCACCATCGGACAGACGCTGCTGGGCGTGTCGGCGTTCATCGCCTTGATGCTGATCGTCGGCCGCCGCGCGCTGCCGTGGATGCTCTGGCAGGTGGCGCGCACCGGCTCGCGCGAACTGTTCACCCTGGCGGTCGTGGCTACGGCCATCGGCATTGCCTACGGCGCGGCGGCGCTGTTCAATGTGTCGTTTGCCCTGGGCGCCTTCTTTGCCGGCATGGTGATGCGCGAGTCCGAGTTCAGCCACCGCGCGGCGCACGAGTCGCTGCCGCTGCGCGATGCGTTCTCGGTGCTGTTCTTCGTGTCGGTCGGCATGCTGTTCGAGCCGGCCATCCTGATGCAGGCGCCGGCCCATGTGCTGGGCGTGGTGGCCATCATCATCGTCGGCAAGGCGCTGGCCGCCTTGGCGCTGGTGGTGGCGTTGCGCTATCCGCTCAACACCGCGCTGACCGTCGCGGCCAGCCTGGCGCAGATCGGCGAATTCTCGTTCATCCTGGCCGGGCTCGGCCTGTCGCTGGGACTGCTGCCGGCCGAGGGCATGAGCCTGGTGCTGGCCGGCGCGCTGATTTCGATGGCGCTCAACCCGCTGCTGTTCGCCGGCATCGCCCCGTTCCAGCGATGGCTGCTCGAACGCTCCGCGCTGGCGCGCCGCCTGGAGCAGCGCGGCGACCCGTATGCCGAGCTGCCGGTCAGCACCGACAACCAGTTCCTGCACGGGCAGGTGGTGCTGGTGGGCTATGGCCGGGTGGGGCGGCGCATTGCCGGCGCGCTGCAGGGGCGCGGCATTCCCTTCGTGGTGGCCGAGCAGAACCGCGAACTGGTCGAGGACCTGCGAAGCCAGGGCATGGCCGCCGTGTCGGGCAACGCGGCCGACCCGGCGGTACTGGTCCAGGCGCACATTGCCAACGCCGCCATGCTGGTGGTGGCCACGCCCGACACCATCAATGTGCGCCAGATGGTGGACACCGCCCGCGCGCTGAACCCGTCCATCGAAATCGTGCTGCGCACCCACAGCGAGGACGAGATGCAACTGCTGCGCCAGGACGGCATGGGAACGGTGTTCCTGGGCGAGGAGGAACTCGCCCGGGGAATGGCCGGCCATGTGCTGCAGCGCTTCAAGCCGGGTATGGCAGCCGGCCCTGCTGCGGGCCACGCGTAGCGCGTGCCGGGGTGGCGATTGCTGAAAAATTAGGCCGCCACGAAGGTCGCCACGAAACCCGAACCGCCTTCCCCTTGCCGCGATGGAACAAGGAACCGGCCGGGAATGCGGCGCCGGCATGAAATTTTTTGAGCCAAACAGGCCTTTTGCGCAGGCAGAACGGGCGCTTTTAGCTATCAAATTGATACCGCTTCAGGCCGGCGGCGAGGGCACCCACTGCACCCCCGCGACCGCCACCAGGCCCTGGTGCAGGTCGTCCACAAACAGGGGGAGCACGGTCTGCACATTGGCGGCATAGTGCTGGCGCCACATCTGGCGCAGCTGCTCCAGCGCGGCCTCGTTGCGGTAGTGCGTGCCGGCCTTGTCGATCAGCAGCATGGCGACCGCGTCGTCTTCGGCCACCAGGGCGATCAGCGCGTCGTCGCCGTCCTCGCGCAGCGACGCCTGCAGTTCCTCGCCGGCGTTCATCAGCAAGTCGGCGCACAACTCGGCGCTCATGCCGGCGCCGCGCAGCAGCGCCTGCTCAAGGGCGGCGCGAAGGGTTTTCTTGCTCATGCGCGCGCCTCCTTGCGGCTCAGGGCGGCCAGCGCCAGGCGGAACCGCTGGCGGTGTTCATCGTTCAGGCGCAGGTGGAAAAACGCATTGCGGATGGCCTGGGCGATGGCATTGAACGGGTCGGCGGCAGGCAGGCGGGTCGATGGGTGGGTCATGGATGTTAAAAAAATGGACTGAAGCTGCGTTTCAGGTGCAGCTTAACCCCGTCGTTCCGGTCTGCAGGGGAAGATTCATGTCCTGTTGCAAGCGTTTCAAAAAGGATTCCTGACGACCCGGGCGGACTTGACCTCGACGGTTTGCGGAAGCTTGTCTTCGGCTTCCAGCGCCTGGACCACCTGCTTGAGCAGCGCCTGCAGTTCCCGGGCCAGGGCCAGGCCGGCCTGGTCGCGGGTCAGCACCAGGTCGCCGGTGAGCGAGATGCGGTCGGTGCGGTTCTCGATCTCCAGCGCGCCGATGCGGATGACGTCGCTTTCGCTGGCATAGGGTTTGAAGTGTTCCATGGCATGTTCCTTGGTTTTTGACCGCGCGGTTGAGGGCATCGATCACCAGGCTGGTGAAATCGCGCAGCGTGTATTCGTCTTGCGGCCTGGCTTTCTTTCGCCGGTCCTGCCGGGGCTCGGGCTTGGGCAGCGCCATGCCGGCTTCGCGGACCTGCTGCGTCAGGCCCGGCAGCAGGCTCAGGCCGACCATCTTTTCCAGCTTCGAGACGCTCAGCACGGCATAGTCGCGGGTGTCGTCGTTGGTCACCAGGTAGGCGCCGGCGCGCTGCTGCGTGGGGCTGTAGACCACCTTCCAGACGTGCGTGGGCACCAGCACGTTGCCGATCTTCTTCAGGTTGCCGCCGATGAAGGCCGGGCCGGTGAGGACGTAAATCTCGCCTTCCTCGGTCGCCAGCTGGCGCGCCGCCTCTTCGATGCCGGCCCAGACGCCGGCATTGTTCTCATGCACCTGGGGCACCATGTTGGCCAGCGAAAACGACTCGGCCTGGGCAGCGCGGGTGGCAAAGTTGGCGTTCGGCGCCATGTGGCCCCGGTCGTAGCTCGAGCGTTCGTAATCGCTGAGCTCGGCCCGGTCGCTTTCCGGCAGGGCATCCTCGGCATGAAACGAGTCCTTGCGCGACAGCTTGCGGGCATTCTTCACGTTTTTGCGCATCAGGTGCTCGGCGGCATACAGCGGGGTGCGGCTCAAGCCCGAATGCAGCACCGCAAACCCCCGGAAGCACAGTTCCTGCGTGCGCGGCTTCATCTTGGGGTTGGTGACGACGGGCGGCTGGCCAGCGGCATAGTGCTGGGGGCACGGCGTGCCGGCCGAAACGGAGGCGCTGCACAGAACGGCCAGCGAGAAAACCAGGGAACGGATCATGTGTGTGGCGGAAACACCGGAAATATAGCGGCAAAAAGGGCGCCAGTGTGCCTCAAGCCCGCATTGGCCTTTCGGACGGCTCGGGCCACCGTGCGCGCAGCAGGTCGGAATGGACCGAATTGACCGCCAAGGCGGCGGCACCTGCAGTGCATCCTCCGCAAAAAAACGGTCCCATGGACACGGTTCCCATGCGCGCAACCAAGGAAGGCCAGCTTCCCAATTTCAAGCAAAAACCACTGTTTGCGCATATTCCGCCTGCGCAGACAGCGCTATGTTCAATAGCAAATCAAGGAGTGGCGTCCCCGCTCAAGCCCTCTGCCGTATCAGCCGCCGCGTTTTGCGCATACAGCTCATGCAGCTTGGCCTGCAGCAGCGCCTTGTCGGGCAGCTGCGTCTGGTAGGCGGCGATCAGCGCCGGGGACAGGCTGCGGCTGAGCGCGTATTCGACCACTTCCTCGTCCTTGCTGGCGCACGAGCAGCACGCCGATGGCGGGCTGCTCGTGCGGCTTTTTCACATCGCGGTCCAGCGCTTCGAGGTAAAAGCCGAGCTTGCCCAGGTATTCGGGCTCGAAGCGCCCGACTTTCAATTCGATGGCAACCAGGCAATTGAGCCCCCGGTGGAAAAACAGCAGGTCCAGCGCAAAGTCGCGCCCGCCCACCTGCAGCGGGAATTCGCTGCCGACAAAACAGAAATCGCGGCCCAGCTCGATCAGGAACTGCCTGAGCTGCCGCAGCAGGCCCTGGTGCAGGTCGGCCTCCAGGTGGCCACGGGGCAGGTCCAGGAATTCGACCAGGTAGCTGTCCTTGAACACGCTCAGGGCATTGGGGTGCGTTTGTGACAGCACTGCTGTCACTTTTGCCGGACTCAGTACGGTGCGTTCAAACGAGGCCGTCTTGAACTGGCGCTCCAACTCGCGGCTGCTCCACTTTTCCCGGATGGCCTGGCGCAGGTAAAACTCACGCTCCTCGGGCCGCTGGCTCTGGTTGAGGATGATGAGGTTGTGCGTCCACGGCAATTGTCTCAGCAGTGCTGCGACTTTCTCATCGTCCCGGTACGCCTCATAAAACTGCCGCATCCGGAACAGGTTCGCACGGGTAACACCACGCAGCCCCGGCTGGGTGCGGGCCAGGTGCGC
>JAQGMN010000067.1 GCA_028292345.1 Polaromonas sp.
ACAAGCCGATTTCGGTGCCGCCGGACGCCAGCGTGGCCGAGGTGGCCCGGCTGATGGTCGAAGCCGGCATCCACCACGTCGTGGTCCGCGACGGCAGCGCCATCAGGGGCGTGGTGTCGTCGATGGACTTTGTCCGGACCTTCATGGACTAGCGGGTGCTTTTGCTACTTTTTTAGTAGCTGACTGCGCCCGCCACGCCTGCGCAAGAAGGCAATTTGATGCATGAATTGCCCTTCTCGCCCGCCAGCAGCCTCACTTGTTCGATTGCGCGAACGACGCGATGTCGAACTCGCGCGACAGCGCAAAGCTCGGCGCGTTCTGGCCCGCGCTGTTGGGCGTCGTGCAGCCATGGCCAACCCATTGCGTGGGCGACTCGGTCCACCACATCCGGTAGTACAGCCGGCCGTTGCTGGCGTTGTCGCGCAGCCGGCTCCAGACATCGGCCGGCAGCTCGAACGCCGCCGGGTACAGCGCAGACGACTGGAACGGCGTGGCCTTCCACGAGGCGTAGAAATTGCTGTCGTTGCGTTGCGCGCTGTAGGCGTCGGTGAAGTACCAGCTGTTGGTGGTCACCTCGACCGCGTAATAGCGTCCGGCCCCCGGATTGACCTGGAAGCGCGGCGCCGCGCCGTTGGCCGGGAAGGCGGTGGGCGCGGTGATTGCGGGCGTGCCGTTGTCGCCGCCGCTGCCGGGCTGGCTCTGCGCCGTCAGGGCCACGCTGGGCGACGACTGCGCGTTGGCGTCGGAGGTCGTGACCTGCTGGTTCACCCAGGCGGTCGGGCTGGCGGTGCACCACAGCCGGTAGTAAAGCCTTGATGCCCCCTGCCGCAGCCGGTTCCAGGCATCGAGCGGCACGGTGAACGACGTGCCCTGCCGGAACGGCGCGACCTTCCACGATGCATAGAAATTGCCGTCGTTGCGCTGCCCGCCGTTGGCCGTGCTGTTGAACAGGCCCGCATCGGTGGCGACCTCGACGGCGAAGTAATGCCCCGAAGGCACCGACACCGAGAAGCTGACCGGCGTGGTGCCATTGGCGAACGACGCGGGACCCGAGATCGACAGGCCGCCTTCGCTGCCCGTGCCGCCTGCGCTGCCCGCGCCGATGCTGAACGGTTTTTCAGCCTCGAACGCCGGACTGGACACGCCCGAGCGGAACAGGTTGGGCGTCTGGTCCGACGGCATGCGCGCGACGATGGCCGAATGGAATTGCGCATAGTTGCCGCTGAAGGCGCCGCCGTTCCAGACTTCCTTCAGGCGCTGCGTGAACAGCCCGTTGGCATCGCCATCGGACGACAGCTGGTCGTCCTGGCAGCCCGAGATCAGCGTGACGCTGGCATTGACCGCCGCGCGGTGCGTCCACTGGCTGACCTCGTAGTGGGTCCTGTTGGCCAGGTAGTTGGCCTGGACGGCGGCCGGGTCGGCGGCCCGAACCCGGGGCGGCGCATTCACCGGGCGGCCGTACTGCGCCGCGAATTCGGGACTCTTGAACTTCTTCTGGAAACTCATGACCCGCGCCACCGTTCCACTGTGGCAGCTGTCGGACAGCAGCAAAATGCGCACGCCGGCGGCAAAGCCGGACCACAGCCCGTTGAGTTCATCGTCGAGCAGCTGGCGGTCCCACAGCACCCAGGTTTCATCCTTGCCGTCGGGCTCGTCGCCGGTCACGTCGTTGATCTGCGAGCCGTGCCCGGAGTAGGTCACCAGGCAGATGTCCCCCGCCGCCAGCTGGCGCGCCGCCTGGCCGATGGCGCGCGTCACCTCGGACGCCGTGGCCTGCGCATCGGTGAGCAGCGTCGCGGTGTAGCCGAGCTGCGTGGCCATCTGGTTCATGTCGCGGGCGTCATTGATGCAACCCGCCAGCTCACCGTTCCATCCGTTGTAGGCCGCCGGATCGACAAAATTCAGCCCGATATTGACAGCAATTCCTTTTGGCATTTGAGCGCTCCTTGGGTTGTCTTCGGTTAGGTGGAAATCATCTCCGAGGTGACCGTGACGATGTTGCTGCCGGTCTGCATGTCCCAGACGCGCCAGGGCACCGCTTCCGCAGGCTTGCCGGCAAACACCTTGGTCAGCTGGAACTCGACGATGCGCGCGGCCAGGTAGGTGGTCAGCGGCAGCAGGAAATCGACCGCGCCGCGCCGGCTGTCCATGGCGACCCGGTAGACGCCGGGAACGCCCTGCAGCCGGGCGTCGATGTCCAGGCGCGTGAGCCCGTGGTTTTCATAGTTGACGACATCGATGAACACCACGTTGCACTCGATTTCCTCGATCATCGCCCGGACCTCCTCAAGCGTCGGGTTGCCGTCGGCCAGCGGCACGGCATCGGCCTGCGCGGCGCTGTAGCCGGCGGGCGCCGCAACCTCAAGCGACGCGCCCGGCGCCAGCGTCGCCTCGACCGGCAAGCGCGCCGGCTCGGCGGGCCCGTTGAACAGGTAGACATCCTTCACCGCCACCGCGCTTTCGACCCGGTTGGTCAGCAGCAAGCGGTCGCCCCGGGGCTGCAGGGTGATCGGGCCGTGCATCCACGGGCCGGTGATGCGCCCCAGGTGCACCGACAGCGCCGACGTGACCACGCTGCCGTCCTCCAGCACAAAGCGGGCGCTGCCGCCCAGGCCGGTGTTCTGGATCAGTGTCCTGAGCAGCAGCGCGCTGGCCAGGTCGGTGGACAGCGCGGTGTGCAGGCCTTCGGGCGTGGCCGATGTCACGGCGTCGATCGGCGGGGTCGCGGTCAGGTTCCAGCTGAATTCGGTGCGCTGCGCCAGCATGTTCGGCAACTCGAGCACCGGGCTGGCGGCCTCAAGCAGCAGCCGGCGGCGCAGGTCTTCGACCTCGTACGGCGACAGCGACGGCCCGAGCATGGCCTCGAAGCGGATGCGGTTGTTGTCCGGCTGGTCGGCGTCCAGCGCCGCATAGACAATCAGCGCCGGGCGGTATTCGCGCTCCGGCGTGCCGGGCGCGTAGCGGGTGACTTCAAAGCGCAGCGGCACCAACAAAAACCGGCCGGGCTGCCGGAGGTTGCGAAACACCCGGTGGTTCGGCCCGTTCAGCGCCACCATCTCCTGGTAGGTCAGCGCAGACGCCTGGCCCAGGCGAAAGGCTTCGGCGCAGCCAATCGGCACCGCCCCCGCCGCCTGCTTTTCCCGGTAGAAGGCGCCCAGTTCGGCGCAGGAAAAAAATGCGCCGAGCGACTGCTGGCGGATGGTGGTTCGCCGGGCATACCGAATGGTGTCGTGCAGGGCCATCGCGGCGGTCGAGCTGCCGAGGCGCCCTGCCAGCGTCAGGTTGGGCTTGATCGCCTGGAACGCGGCCGGCCGCACCACGAACTCGCGCCCGCCCGACGCCACGCGGATGCTGTCGGCATCATCGCGCCGTGGTGCCAGCAGCACGGCACTGGAAATCTTTCCGCCGAGCACCAGCGGCGGCCGGTTCACGACCGGTGCGTAGCCGGCAAACTGGAAGGCCACCTCCAGCCGCGCCGCCTCGGTTTGAAAGCCGGCCGTGGACAGCGAGCCATACGCGGTGCGGGCCGCGTCGTTCATCAGTTCCACGGTGGCGACCAGCCGGCTGCCCGAGCGCACGGTCAAAGCCCGGCAGTCGGACCGCCTGAGCTGGCCGGAGGCATCATCAATGTACGGAACGCTCAGCGTGACCGAAGGCTCCAGCGGCTCGACCATGCGCGCCGTCAGGCCGGGGCTGGCGGCCAGCGCGGCGCGCGTGGCCGCAGACTGCGACAGCTCCAGCGTGAAGCGCAGGCGGGCGCGCAGGGCCGGCTGGCCCGAGGCGCTGGTGCCGATGCGTTCAAGGTCGAAAAGAAAGGGGCTGCTGTCGGGCGCTTCGTTGGCCGCAGGCCGGACCAGGCTGATGTCGGGCAGGTACCAGCGCAAGCCGGGGTTGTTCCTGTCGCTGAGCAGCGGCGCGGTCAGGTCGCCCAGGACCGGCAGCGACTCGGCCGCGGTGGCCGCCGTCAGGAAAACCGCCTCGGGCAGCAGGTAGTGCGCCAGCTGCTGGGACACGGCCGGCGTCGACACCGCCCCAACCGCCGCCACCGTCGCCACCGGCTGCTGGATGCGGATGGCCTCGGTCGAGATCAGGTGCGCCGTCGCCGCCGGCCGCACCGACGGCTGCAGGGTGGCGGCCACGGTCTGGATCCGGTTGCCGGCGAGCATCGCGCCCATGCCGGCAGCCCCCCGTGCCGCGCGCGAACGCCTGCGCGTCAGGATGTCCAGCAAGGGGCCGCCCTGCAGGTTGCCCGACGGGCCGACCACGCTCAGGCAGGCCGCGCGGTCGGCGGCCGTCAGGGCATGGCCGAGCACCGCCTGAAGCGAACACGCCACCTCGATGTGGCGCAGCGTGTCCGGGCCGGCAGCGAGCTTCAGGCGTTTGGCGCCGGGCGCCGGGCGCCGGCCCAGCCGGGCGCCTTCGCCGCCGGGAACCAGCAGGCCGTCGCAGGCGCGGCGAAAGCCGGGAAAGGCCCCGGGCGGCAGAGGGAGCTGGCCGAACACCTGCTGGAAGGCGTCTTCGCGCAGCGCGCCATCGACCGCGACCGCCTTGAGCCGGTCCCACAGTTCGGCGGGGCACAGGTCCGGCGCATCGCCGGACGCAGCCGCCTCGGCGCGGTAGCCGATGCTTGCCGACAGCGCCAGCGGGCCGGGCACGTCGTCCAGCGCGTCCAGCACCGCCAGCGTCTGCTCGCGCGTCAGCGGCGTGTGCAGCGCGCCGCGAAGCAGCGGCGCATTCAGGCTCGCCTCGGCAAAGGCCGGCGCCCCCGGCGCATGCAGCCGCACCCGGGCCTGGCGCGCAAAGACCGGCCGGGCCGGGCCGGGCAGCCCGGGCGCTGGCGGCAGCCGGTAGTCCAGCTCCATGCCCAGGTAGGACGACATCAGCAGCGGGCGGATCGCGTCTTCGCCGGCGGCCGGGGCGCGCGACAGCAGCAGCACCAGCGAAAACTTCGGCGAGGTTTTTCCGGCCACCAGGCGCGGCACCTCCAGGATGCCGTGGCGCAAGGCGCTGCCGTCGCCGTCCGGCACGGTGATGGGCACCGGAGCCAGGGCCGGCTCCGGCGCGGCCGGCTGCACCGGCTTTGGCTGCGGCGGAAGGGCCGCCGCAGGGCTGAGGGTTGATGACATTGCCATAGACCACCCCGCAAGGTAACGGGCCATGAAAGCCGGGCAGGCCCTCGACCGGAGCGCGCCTGCCCGGCGCCGTTGCGGGCCGGCTCAGGTATTGACCCAGCCTTCAGGGTCCTGGCCGCCGCTGGTCACCGGCTGGCGCAGGCTGTCCTTTCCCCGGCCGCCCTGGCCCGACGGGGCCGGCGCGTGGTCGTCGTCCCTGAAGCCTTCCACCGCATCGGCGTCAGCGCGCACCCGGTAGCCACTGACTTCGCCGGAGACGGTCTGCTCACGCGGGGCCACCGGTTCGGCCGGCGGCGACGGCGGCTGGACCATCACCACAGGCTGGGCCACCGGCGTCACCGGCGTCACCTGCGGAGGCGGCGGCGGCAGGCCGCCCACGCCGGCGGGGGTTCCCACGTCCGGTGGCGGCGGAGGCGTCGCGGTGCCTGCGCCGCCACTGTCCAGCCCGTCGGCGGCGCGCACCACCACATCCGAGAACATCTCGCGCGGCGTCAGCGCCCGCTTGGTCACGCCGGGGTCGTCGGCCATCGGCACGCTGACCATGACCGCGCCGTTGCCAATCGCGTTTTCCCACGGGCCGGTCCAGGCCTGGCCCTTGGTGGTCAGGGTGCCGCGCACCGTGACATTGACGCGGTACTGGTAGTCGGTCTTGAAGTCGGCCTGGCCGGTGTAGATGCGCCAGAAGCGCGGCTCCAGCTGGTCGGACGACAGGAAGCGAAAACGCGTGACCTTGTCGGCGCGGTTCTTGCCGTCGGCGCGCTGGCCCTTGGCGCGCAACTCCACCTCGACGATCTCGGCGGTCGACTGGAGTTCGACGCTGAGCGCAATCGGGCCGACGTCCAGCGTGCCGGCCGAGTCGGCGCGCGCTTCCATGATGTTGTCGTTGGACAGCGTGCCGTTGGGGCCGGGGTCGAGGTCGATCACGTTTTGCTCGACATCGATGTGGAAGAACGGAAACTCGCTTTCGGTCGGCGGCTCCAGCAGGTGGATCTTGCGCTTCATGTAGGTGGCGTCGGGCTCCCACGCGGCGGGCGGGTTCGAGACTTCGCCCTTGCGCCACTGGATCCAGACCGGCCGGAACGTCAGGTCGGGCGAGTCGCTCTTCTGGAAGGTCGCGGGCTTCCAGCCGATCGCGCCGCCCGAGTCGGGGTAGCCGACCTGCGCCGAGATGAAGGCCACCGGCTCGCCCGCCCAGTTCCGCGCCTTGTCGGGCCAGTTGACCACCGGCTTGACGATGCGGAACAGCTTGCGGCCCAGCTCGCCCAGCACCAGGCGCTGGAAGTACTTGCCCTCGGCCTGCGGATCGTTCTTGATCTCGTTGTAGAAGCCTTCGAGCGAACTGGAAATGGTGTGCGGCTGGTTGTAGCGGAAGTAGCGCGTTTCTTCATACTTCAGGTCGAGCTGGGTTTCGTCGCGCCGCATCTTCAGCGCCAGGCCGGCGTTGTAGCCGAACAGCGAGCCGAACAGGCCGCCGCCCGAGGTGGACGCCTGCGCCGGCTCGACCTGCGGAGGCGGCGGGTCGAAAATCACCTTCTTGGCCTGCTCGGTGAACTGCGTGACGATCAGGTCGATGCGCTGGTTGATCATCTTTTCCATTTCCTGCGCGCCGGGCATGGTGCCGTCGATGTCCACCTCGACCTTGATGTCGCCGTTGACCCGCAGCTTGTTGAACTCGGCCTTGATGTCGGCGGAGAACCACAGGTAGCGGGCATTCACATGGGCTGAAAAGTGCTGGAAGATGCGCTCCCAGCTGCCGACGATCTTCACCCGCATCAGCTGCGACCACATCGGCATGACCAGGTTCTGCGTCACGAACAGCGGGCTGTAGGTGCCGTGAAAGCCGGCCCAGACGATCTCGCTGGGGATCGGGCCGATCACGCCGCCATAGGCGTTCTCGCCGCCGGTGATGGAGCCCGGTCCGCTGCCCTGGATGCGCCAGGCCCAGGCATCGAGCTGCGCGCCGCGGAAATTGCGGCCATGCGGAACCGGCGCCCAGGCCGAGCGCGAGCCGAGCTGCCTGAAGTCGCGGCTGCGGGGGCCTTCGGGAACGCCGGGCTCGCCGCCGCCGGGCACGGGGTTGGCCACAACGCCGCCGCCACCGCCTCCGGCATCGGTGCCGATGCCGGGCGTGGCGCCCGAGGCATCGGGCGCCAGGCTGGAAATGGCGGTCTGGTTGGAGGTGATCGGGGCAATCCGGATCTGCGGGGCTGTCTGCGTGCGCAATCCCCAGTACTTGTCGTTGCGTCCGCTGAAGCGTTCCAGTATCTGGCTTTCCGCCTGCTTCAGCACGCTGGGCGGAAAGCGCGAGGTGGTGGTCAGCGACAGCACGCCGCCCGAGGTTTCACCCTTGTCGATGCCGGCGATGCTTTCGTCGAACACGCCGACGAAGTGGATGTGCCGGAACTTGAAGTCGTTGTTGGCCGCATTCCGGGCCAGCCGGACTTTTTCAGGAATGTAGTAGAAAACCGGTGGCTTGCGTTCACGCTGCAAGGCATCGTTGTTGCGATCCGGCAGGAAAAGCAGCGTATGCCCCTCCCCCGCTTCGTCCTGAATGACAAACTCTTCGAAGCCACCGGCAAAAACCGGCCCTACGGGATCGGACATATCGGGTTCTCCTCTGGTTGGGTTCAGGGCTTTCAGGTATTGAATGCCCTTCATCACGAAGGAAGTTGTCTGGCGAGCCGTTCATTCGCGATGCGCGAATTTATACGCCTGCCCCCGCCAGGGCTCAACCGGCGGGAAGCGGCCAGGGTTACAACTGACCGTCCTGCTGAATAAGCTGGCTTGATGAACCCGAAAGTTTCAGCAGCAGCGCTGATAGCAGGGATTTGTAAATTTTTATATAAAACAACAAGGACGGCTCGACAGGGAAATTGCCCGCCCTGCGTGCCGAAGCGAAGCTCAACTTGAAACGCCTGTTGCAAACTGCAGCAAAACAGCATGGCGGTTGAAACGCACTGCCGCCCCATCAGCAACAGCCGCCCAGCCAGGACGGACGGCGCCAAACCTTCCACCGCATGGGGACTTGACCCGGCCGGGCGCCTGTGACATGGTAAACAGGACTGTTTTGGATTTCTGAACTTTCAGAAGTGTCTTCAAATCCAAGCCATTTTGAAAAATACAAGGAAAGAAAAACCGCATGTTCAAGCACATCCTCCTGGCCACCGACGGCTCCGCAGCTTCCCAGCATGCCGCACAGATTGCCGTGGACATGGCCCGCATCCACGGCGCCCGGCTGACCTCGCTGTATGTGGTGGACCCCTATCCCTACCTGGGCATCGGGGAATCCAATCCGCTGGGTTTCCAGTCGTATATGTCCGCAGCCCACGAACATGCCACCCAGGCGCATGCCAGTGTGGCCGGCCTGTGCAGCCAGGGCAGCGCCCCGGTGGCGCTGGAGACCCGCATTTCGGAGGACCTCACCGCGGCCGAGGGCATCGTGACCACCGCCCGGGATGAAGGTGCCGACCTGATCGTCATGGGTTCGCATGGCCGCACCGGCCTGGCGCGGCTGGTGGTGGGCAGCGTGACCGCCAAGGTGCTGGCGGCGGCCTCGATCCCCGTGCTGATCACGCGCTAGGAAGCCGCCGATGACCGACGACACGCGCGCCCTCCCGCCGCCGCCCCGCAAGCTGTGGGTGCGTGCGCTGCTGATGATCCTGATGGCGGCGGCGTTCCAGCTGGCGGCCTCGGTGCTGCTGTTCCTTTGCATGCTGCAGCTGGTGCTGGCCGCCGCCACCGGCGCGCCCAACCTGCGGCTGCAGCAGCTGGGCCGCGGCCTGGGCCGCTACCTGCTGCAGATCGCCGAATTTGAAAGCTTCGGCAGCGAGGAACTGCCGTTCCCGTTCAGCCCCTGGCCAGCGGGCGACGGCCAGGTGAATCCCTGAACCCTTTGCGGCAATCGCCCTGGGCTGGCCTGGTGTCGCTCAGTGCGCCCGGCAGTGATTTGCTACTGAATTCATAGCTTCCTGCGCACATCCCACTTGCGCCAGGGGCATATTTAATGCATGAAAAAGCTGTTTTTCGGTAACAGCAACGGAATCGTTGTGCCGCTGCGGTCCTCACGCCTTGCGCATCCACTGTCCCACTTGCAGCTGGCTTCAGCAGCCTTTCACCCTGGCTTGCCGGGCAAACCGGCGACGCCTTTGCGATTCAACGCAGCAGCGGATCAAGCCTCTCCATCAGCCCGGTTCGCTTGAAGGCTCGCGTGCGGCTGTGCCAATCGTTGCCTCAAATCGGTGCATTGACAGCATGCAAGCGTGCAGCATTCCGCACCATGTTGGCGCAAATAATTCATTTCAAAATTTAATTGAATCAAATAATTTACTCTGCTAGAGTGACGGCTACCGGACCGCTTTTTCTTGTCGCCACGCCGGCCGCTTTTACCTTCCACCGCTTTCCCTTCACTGGAGTCAGACAGCATGAAATTCAAACTTTGCGCCGCAATGCTCACCCTGGCCGCTTCGGCAGCCCTCCCGGCATTCGCCGCCGACTGGACGGTGGGCGCCAACGTCGGCAACGTGCCCTGGGAATTCCAGGATGCCAGCGGCAAGATCGTCGGCTTTGAAATCGACCTGGTCAACGAAGCCGCCAAGCGGGCCGGCAAGACGGTGCAGATCGAAAACATTCCGTTCAACGGCCTGTTCTCGGCGGTGCAGTCGGGCCGCATCCAGATTGCCGTGTCGTCCATCACCATCACGCCCAAGCGGCTGGAATCGGTGGCCTTTGCCCAGCCTTACTACGACAGCGACCAGTCGCTGTCGGTGCTCAAGGCCACCAAGATCAACAGCCTGGAAGACACCGCCGGCAAGACCATCGGCGTGGACACCGGTTCGACCGGCGACATGTATGCCACGCAAAACACCGCCAAGCTCAAGATCGCCACCATCACCCGCTATGAAGGCCTGGCCCCGGCCATGCTGGACCTGGCCGCGCGCCGCATCGACGGCTACATCAGCGACATTCCGGCGGTCGAGTACTACATCAAGGACAAGCCGCAGTACCGCATCGCCGCGCGCATTCCCACCGGCGAGCGCTATTCCTTCATGACGGCGAAGAACTGGCCCGAAGGCGCCCGGCTCAACGACATCCTGACGGAAATGAAAAAGGACGGCTTCGTTTCAAAAACCCACCAGAAATGGTTTGGCTCCGTGCCGCCGGCCGAGTCGTCCACCGTCAAGGTCATGGACGTTCCCAAGCTGTAAGCCGCCTTCGCCATCGGCGGCCCCAGGCAGCCGATGCGCGGCTTTTTTTCCTGAATCCGGCAACGACGCAACCCACCCAACAGGCCCTTTCGCATGGATTTGATCGACACCTTTTTCAACTGGAGCGTGCTGCGCGGCGCGCTGCCCATGCTGATGCAGGGCCTGGGCATCACCGTCATGCTGGGCGTGCTGAGCATCGTGCTGGGCCTGGCCGGCGGGCTGCTGCTGGCGCTGGTCAGGCTGTACGGCCCGGCGCCGGTGCGCGGCGCGGCCCGCATCTACATCGACGTGTTCCGCTCGATCCCGATCCTGGTGCTGCTGGTGCTGGTGTACTACGCGCTGCCGTTCGTCGGCGTGCGCCTGTCGTCGTTCGCCTCGACGGTGCTGACGCTGTCGCTGGTGTCAAGCGCCTATGCCGCCGAGATTTTCCGCTCGGGCATCGAGGCCCTGCCCAAGGGGCAGTTCGAGGCGTCCGAGGCCATGGGGCTGAATTTTCTGGACACCATGCGCGACGTGGTGCTGCCGCAGGCCTTTCGCATCGTGGTGCCGCCGCTGACCAGCAACTGCATCAATGTGCTGAAGGACACCGCGCTGGCATCGGTCGTGGCCATGCCCGACCTGCTCAAGCAGGCCACGCAGGCGCAGGCCCTGGCCGCCAACCCGACGCCGCTGATCGGCGCCGCCCTGCTCTACCTGCTGCTGCTGCTGCCCCTGGTGCGGCTGGTCGGCTATTTTGAAGCGCGCCACCGCGCCGCCACCCGATGACCCCAGACACTTCACTGCAGGCCGATACCCTGCCCCCGGCAACTGCGGCTGCCACGCCGCTGCTGATCCGCATCAGCCAGCTGCAAAAGCGCTACGGCGACTTCATTGCGCTGCACCACATCAACCTCGACATTGCCGAGGGCGAGGTGGTGGTGGTCGTCGGCCCCTCGGGCTCGGGCAAGTCCACGCTGATCCGCTGCATCAATTTGCTGGAGGACTACCAGCAAGGCGAGATCAGCGTCGATGGCCAGCCGGTGGTGCGCGGCAAGACCCTGGCGCTGGTGCGGGCCGAGGTCGGCATGGTGTTCCAGAGCTTCAACCTGTTTCCCCACCTGACGGCCTTGCGCAATGTGGCCCTGGGGCCGCTGCGCGTGCGCGGCCTGAGCCGGGCCGCCGCCGACCTGCGGGCGGCCGAACTGCTGGCCAAGGTCGGCCTGGCCGAGCATGCGCACAAGCTGCCGGGGCAGCTTTCGGGCGGCCAGCAGCAGCGCGTGGCCATTGCGCGCGCGCTGGCGCTGGAGCCCAAGGTCCTGCTG
Source organism: Polaromonas sp. (assembly GCA_028292345.1). Classification (GTDB taxonomy): domain Bacteria; phylum Pseudomonadota; class Gammaproteobacteria; order Burkholderiales; family Burkholderiaceae_C; genus Polaromonas. Next base: position 11,638 of record JAQGMN010000067.1, read on the forward strand.
TTCGACGAGCCCACCTCGGCGCTGGACCCGGAAATGGTCGGCGAGGTGCTCGACGTGATGCAGAACCTGGCGAAGTCCGGCGTGACCATGGTCATCGTCACCCACGAGATGGGCTTTGCCCGGCGCGTCGCCGACCGCGTCATCTTCATGGAAGCCGGCCGCGTCATCGAAGAGGGCCCGCCCGCCGAATTCTTCACCAACCCCCGGGAAGCGCGCACCCAGGCCTTCCTGCAGGCCATCGTCAACCATTGAACCTTTGGAATCCTCGCAACATGAGCCCCATGCAAACCGAACTGAACCTTGACCTGGTGCGCGCCGAATTTCCGGCGCTGGCCAGCGGCTACACCTTCCTGGACAACGCCGGCGGCTCCCAGGTGCTCACCCGCGTGGCCGACCGGGTAAGCGACTACCTGTTGACGAGCAGCGTGCAGCTGGGCGCGAGCTATTCCGAATCGGCCGCGGCCGGCGAGCGCGTCATCGCGGCGCGGCGCTCGGTGGCGCAGCTGATCAATGCGGCGCACGAGGACGAGGTCGTGATGGGCAGCGCGACCACCAGCCTGATGTTCCTGTTCACCCAGGCGCTGCTGCCGGGCATCCGGCCGGGCGACGAGATCATCGTCACCAACACCGACCACGAGGCCAACATCGGCGGCTGGACGCGGCTGGAACAGGCCGGCGCGGTCATCAAGTTCTGGAATGTCAACCTCGACTCGCTGGCGCTGGACCTGGCGGACCTGCAGCAACTCCTGAGCCCGCGCACCCGCTGGGTGGCGATGACGCATGCGTCCAACATCCTGGGCACCGTCAACCCGGTGGCGCAGGTGGCCAAGCTGGTGCACGAAGCGGGCGCGAAGCTGCTGGTCGATGCCGTGGCCTATGCGCCGCACCGCCTGGTCGATGTGCAGGCCAGCGGCGCGGATGCCTATGTCTTCAGTTTCTACAAGGTGTTCGGTCCGCACTTTGCCGTGCTCTGGGGCAAGCGCGACATGCTGTTGCAACTGCCCAGCCTGAACCACTATTTCATCGGCCCCGAGGTGCTGCCCTACAAGCTGCAGCCCGGCAACGTCAATTACGAGCTGTCCTACGGCTGCATCGGCATTTCCGACTACCTGTGCGCCATGGGCACGGCGCACGGCGCCACCGGCAGCCAGCGCCAGCTGATGCAGGCGGCGTTCGACCTGTTCGAACACCATGAAGACCGGCTGGCCGAGCGGCTGCTGTCCTATCTGCGCGGCAAGGCTGGCGTGCGCATTGTCGGCCTGCCGGCGCAGGCGTCCGGCGAGCGCGTGCCGACCATCAGCTTCATGGTCAAGGACCGCCAGTCCGAATCCATCGTGCGCCACCTGGACCGGTACAACATCGGCATCCGCTTTGGCGACTTCTATGCCAAGCGCCTGATCGAGGCGCTCGGGCTGCAGGGCCAGGGCGGCGTGGTCCGGGTGTCGATGGCGCACTACAACACCGCCGAAGAAATCGACCGGCTGATCCGCCACCTGGACGAAGCCATCGGCTCGCCAGCATGAGCACCACCCTGATCCGCAACGGCCGCGTCATCACGGCCACCGACGATTACATGGCCGATGTCCTGATGCAGGACGGCGTGATCCATGCCATCGGCAAAAACATGGCGGTGGGCGAAGGCGTCCGGATCATCGATGCCAGCGGCCTGTATGTGCTGCCGGGCGGGGTGGACACCCATGTCCACCTGCAGAACATCATCGGCCCGACGGTCACCTGCGACACCTTTGCCAGCGGCACGCGGGCGGCGGCCTTCGGCGGCACCACCACCGTGGTGGACTTCGCCCTGCAGACCGCCGAGGACTCGCCGCTCGAAGCGATTGCGCGGGCGCAGCGCCTGGCCGACCCGCAGGTGAACATCGACTACAGCCTGCATGTCATCGTGACCCGGGTCGATGCGCAGGTGCTGGCCGACGTGCGCCATGCCATGCGGCACGAGGGCGTGACCAGCTTCAAGATGTTCATGGCCTACCCCGGCGTGATGATGGCCGACGATGCGGCGATTTTCCAGATGCTGCGCCAGGTGGGCGCCGACGGCGGCATGGTGGCCCTGCATGCCGAGAACGGCACGGTCATCGACCTCTTGATCCGGGAAGCGCTGGAGGCCGGCCACGCCTCGCCGCGCTACCACGCGCTGACCCGGCCGGCCATCCTGGAAGGCGAAGCTACGCACCGCGGCATCCGGCTTGCCGAGCTGGCCGAGGCGCAGATCTATTTTGTCCATGTGTCGTCGAACCAGGCGCTCAAGCACATCGTCACCGCCCGCGCCGAAGGCATTCCGGTGTTCGCCGAGACCTGCCCGCACTACCTGCTGTTCGACGATTCGGTCTACAACAGCGACGAGTTCGAGATTGCCAAGTACGTCATGACGCCGCCGCTGCGCACCCCCGACGACCAGAAGCACCTGTGGCGCGCGCTGCGCTACGACGACCTGCAGGTCATCGCCACCGACCACTGCCCGTTCTGCATGAAGGAAGGCCACCTGGGCTACCAGCGCCAGAAAATGAGCGGCCTGCATGACTTCTCGAAAATCCCCAACGGCGCGCCCGGCATCGAAACCCGGCTAGTCAGCCTGTTCGACATCGGCGAGATGCAGGGCAAGCTGTCGCTGAACCGCTTCGTGCAGCTGACCTCGACCACGCCGGCCAAGCTGTTCGGCCTGTTCCCGAAGAAGGGCACCATTGCCGTCGGCAGCGATGCCGACGTGGTGCTGTTCGACCCGGCGGCCACGCAGGTGATCCATGCCGCGCACCTGCACAGCCAGTGCGACTACACGCTGCTCGAAGGGCGCACGCTGCGCGGCCAGGTGAAAAAGGTGTTCCTGCGCGGCGAGCTGATCGTGGACGGCGAGCAATGGCTGGGCCGCGAAGGCATGGGCCGCTTCGTGCCGCGTGGTACCGTGCAGGCTTTTTGAACCTCCACCGGCGCCTATCTTCGTGACACCCACCGTCCAGTCCGCACCACCGGCCAGCCCCGCCCGCCCCGCCCGGCCCGCCAACCTGGCCGAGCTGCGCGAGATGATCGGCCGCGAGAGCGAACGGCTCACGCCCCGCCTGCGCGCCGCCGCGCGCTATGCGCTGGACCATCCCAACGAGGTCGCGCTCAACCCGGTGGCCACGCTGGCCCGCACGTCCAAGGTGGCCGCCGCGACCTTCATCCGCCTGGCCCAGTCGCTCGGCTGCGAAGGCTACAGCGACCTGCAGCGGCTGTTCCGCGAGCCGCTCCAGCATGCCGGCAAGCCCAGCTTTCCCGAACGCATCCGGCACTTCGGCGGCGAGCAGACGCTGGACAATCCGGACGATCCGGCGCAGGTGCTGCAGGCGTTCAGCCAGGCCAACATGGTGTCGCTGGAGCATCTGCGCGCCGACGCCGCGAGCCTGCCGCTGCAGGCGGCCATCGACCTGATCGAGCAGGCCACGCTGGTGCATGTCGTGGGCATGCGCCGGTCGTATGCCGTGGCGGCCTACCTGGCCTATGCGCTCAACCGGGTCGGCTGCCCGGCCGTGCAGATCAACGGCCTGGGCGGCAGCATCCACGAGCAGGCCTCGATTGCCGGCGCCGGCCACCTGCTGATTGCCGTGAGCTTTCCGCCCTACGCCGGCGACACCCTGCAGGTCTGCCAGCAGCTGAGCCGGCGCGGCGTCAAGCGACTGGCGCTGACGAATTCCATTTTCAGCCCGATTGCGCAGGGCGCCGACCTGGTGCTCGAAGTCAACGATGCCGAACTGCTGGGCTTTCGCTCGCTGTGCGCCGCCATGAGCCTGGCGCAGACGCTGGCCATGGGCGTGGCCTTCGGCAAGCGCGGCCGGCAGCGGCTGGGCGCCGCCGAAACGTTCGAAACCGGTCTTGAAGACATCGACTGCTAGCCATGAATCCCCTCATCCTGAAGCCTGAACCCTTGACCGCCGCCGCCTTTGCGCCGTTTGGCGACGTCATCGAGGCCAGCGACAGCGCCGAGCGCCTGCAGATCAACCAGGGCCATGCCGAGCGCTACCACGACCTGGCCCGCGTCGATCTGGCCGGCAGCGGCGCCAGGGCGCTGATCAGCATCTTTCGCTCGCATCCGCGCCGGTTCCCCCTGTTCCTGAGCGTGCTGGAGCGCCATCCGCTGGGCAGCCAGGCCTTCATGCCGCTGGCGGGCCTGCCCTACCTGGTGGTGGTGGCGCCCGGCGGCGACGCGCCCGAGGTGCAGGCGCTGCGCTGCTTCATGGCCGCCCCCGGACAGGGCGTGAACTATGCGCGCGGCACTTGGCACCATCCGCTGCTGTCGCTGCACGCGACCACGGATTTCCTGGTGATCGACCGGGGCGGCCCCGGCGTCAACCTGGAGGAACACGCCCTGCCCCCCGAACATGTCCGGATTCTGGCGCCGGCTGAGGGGTCCCCCAGCCTGTCCTGAACGCAGGAAACGCATGGCGCCCAGTATTTTTCTGTTTCAAGCATCAAACAGGCGCCTTGCGCATGCCAGTCCTGCGTAAGCAGCTATTTTTTCTATAGCAGAATTCCCGGCTGGAAGCGCGTCAGCGCAGGCGAAGCAATGGCGCCTGGCCGTCTTCGCTGACTTCCAGCAGCGCGCTGAAAGCCGACAGCATGGCCGGAAAATTCGCGTGGCCGTGCTCCTTGGGATCGAAGGTTGAATCGAGCCGCCGGATCATCTGCCACACCGCTTGCGGGCTGACCCAGGCGTCGCCCTGGGCCTGGGCCAGCAGGCGGATCGCCCGCGTCAGCAGCCCGGCGGCGGCATCCTGGGCCAGGGGCTGCGCCGGCTGCGTGGCTGCCGGTTCCGGCGGCTGAAGGCTTTCCAGCAGGTTTTCGTAGTAATGAAAGGCGTGGCAGCTCTTGGCCCAGTGCCGGTTGGTCGATTTGCGGGTGCCGATGCCGACCAGGCTGCGGCCCGCGGCCTTGACCTTTTGCGACACCGGCATGAAGTCGCTGTCGCCGCCGACGATGATGACCGTGCCGATGTGGCCGAAGCGGCCCATGTCTTCCATCGCATCCAGGCACAGGCTGATGTCGGCGCCGTTCTTGGCCGAGCCGCCGGGCGGGAACAGCTGGATCAGCTCGACCGCGCATTGCAGCAGCGCATCGCGGTAGCGGCTGAAATACTGCCAGTTGCAGTAGGCCCGGTTGATGGCGATCGGCCCGAACGACGCGGCCAGCTCGACCACGGCCTGGATGTCGATCAGCGGCTCCTGGACGCGAAAGCGGTTGTCCTGCTTGCTGTAGGCACCCTCCTGCCGGGCTTCGCACAGACTGGCATGCAGGTTTTCAAAATCCCAGTACAGGGCTACTGAGGTTGGTGGTTCGCTGCCGCGCTGCTGCATGAAGGCTCTCTGTGTAGATAAAACAAGGGGACCGGCCGGGAAGGACTTTTCGCCACGTTGCTTTCGTGGGTTCGCGGCGCGGCGCTTACACGGGGTTCACCTGACACTACCATGACCGCAAAGTCACATTTCTGTCATGGCTTGTCCATAGACTGGCCGGTCCTTCATTCATAGCACCCAAAATCCATGAAACGCTATTTTTCCATCCTGACCGCTGCACTGGCATTTTCGGCCCTGTCTGCCTGTGGCGGCGGTGACGACTCGCCAGGCCTTGCGCCCCTGCCCGCCAAGCTGGTCATTGGCCACCGGGGCGCCAGTGCCCTGCGGCCCGAGCACACGCTCGAAGCCTATGCCAAGGCGATTGAGGATGGCGCCAATGTCATCGAGCCCGACCTGGTCAGCACCCGCGACGGCGTGCTGGTCGCGCGCCATGAAAATGAAATTTCCGGCACGACCAATGTCGCCGCCAAACCGGAATTTGCCGCGCGCAAGACGACCAAGCTGATCGACAACGTGAGCACCACCGGCTGGTTCACCGAGGATTTCACCCTGGCCGAGTTGCAGACGCTGCGCGCCCGCGAACGGATACCGCTCAACCGCCCGGCCAACACGGCCTACAACGACCAGTTCGTCGTGCCGACGTTTCAGGCGGTCATCGACCTGGCCAAAACCAAGTCACGCGAAACCGGCCGAACGATTGCCATATATGCCGAGACCAAGCATCCCAGTTATTTCAAGTCGATCAACCTGCCGCTGGAAAAACGGCTGGTCGATGCGCTCGATGCGAACGGCTACCGCGGCAAGACGGCACCGGTGTTCATCCAGTCGTTCGAGGTGGCCAACCTGAAGGAAATGCGAAAGCTGACCGACGTGCGCATCGTGCAGTTGCTGTCAGGCAGCGGAAAACCCGAAGATTTCCGGCTGTCCGGCGATGCCAGAAGCTATGCCGACGTCAGCAGTGCCGCCGGCCTGCGTGAAGTCGCCAGCTATGCCAACGGCATCGGTCCCGACAAGGGGATGGTGATTCCGCGCAACGCCCAGAACAACCTGGGCACGCCGACCTCCCTGGTGGCTGATGCCCATGCGGCAGGCCTGGTCGTTCATCCCTTCACCTTCCGGCCGGAAAATCCGTTCCTGCCGGCCGACCTGCGCCGCGGCAACACCGCCTCACCGTCTGAACGCGGCGACCTGGCGGCTGAAATCACCGTGTTCCTGCGTGCCGGCATCGATGGCTTCTTCACCGACGACCCGGCCGTGGGCCGTGCCGCGCTCGATGCCTTCCTCAAGCCTTGATGGCCGATCTTTCAATGGTCAGGCAGCCGGCCTGGCCTGGGAGGCCTTGCGGTCGGCCAGCACTTTTTGGGCTGCCGGCCGCTCGCTGACCAGGCGGATGTAGGGCTTGTAGTCGATGCCCGCCGCCAGCAGCAGGTCCTCGCCCAGCACCGCCTTGGTGGCCATCCCGACCAGCGGCAGGCTGGCAAAGGCGGCGCAGTCGGCCTGGGTGAACTGCTCGCCGGCCGCATAGGGCGAAAATTTCGCCAGCCGCCCGAAGGCAGGAATGTTCTTTTCGAGCTGCCTGCGCACCCGCGCCTGCGTTGCGTCGCTGACCGTTCCACCAAAGAAGGCCTGGCCGTAGAGCTCCCGCGCGACGAGTTCCAGGTGCAGTTCGGTGAAGGTGATGAGTTCGCGCACCTTGGCGGCGGCAAACGGGTCGGCCGGCAGCAGCGGCGGCGCGGGATAGGCCGCCTCGATGTACTCCATGATCGCCTGGCTCTCGCACAGTTCGCCCTCGGGCAAGCGCAGGAAAGGAATTTTTCCGAGCGGCGAGGCCGCCAGCGCCGCTTCGTCCGAGATCGGCAGCGTGACCACTTCCTCCCTGAACGGCACGCCTTTTTCAAGCAGCGCCAGCTTGACCTTGTTGTAGTAGTTGGATATCGGAAAGCCGCAAAGTGTCAGCATGAATGAAGTCTCCTCAGGTTGGGAATGCCAGTTTAGGGGGAGTCGGGCCAGTGGCATGCAACGGCTGCGACAACGGCGCCGCCGCAGGGCCAATCACCACAGCCGCGCCAGCGGGATCAGGCCGAACCACAGCAGGAAAGTCAGCGACACCGCCATCAGCCCGTCGATCCGGCCCGGCGGCCTGCCCGACTCCATGCGCTTGAGGAGCAGCCACGCCAGCCACGCGCCATGCGGAACCGCCACCCAGGCGGTGCCCCGGTAGGCGCCGCCGGCCAGGTCCAGCAGCTGCCAGGCGAGCGCGGCCAGCGCGGCCAGCGCGGTGAAACCCAGCGCCAGCATCAGCGCGCCGCGCTGCCCGAAGCGCACCGCCAGCGTTCGCTTGCCCGAGGCCGCGTCGGCTTGCATGTCCGGAATGCCCGAAAGAATGATCGAAGGCGGTATGGCCAGCAAAAGCGGCACGCTCAGCAGCCAGGGCAAGGGGTCGCGCCAAACGCCGCCCGCGAACACAAAGCCGCACAGCAACACGCCGATGCTGTGGGTCAGCGCCACGTCGATTTCCCCCAGCCCCCGGTAGCTCAGCTTGAGCGGCGGCGCCGTGTAGCCCAGGGCCAGTAACGCCATGGCGGCCAGCACGCCCAGCACGGCGGGGGTGGCGGCCGCCGTCAGGCCAAGCAGCCAGATTGAGGCCAGCACGAACACGCCCAGCGCGGTGCCGATGCCGGCCCGGACTTCGCGCGGGCTCAGCAAGCCTTCGACCAGCACGCGGGAGCCGCCGCTGAAGGTGCTGAAGTACCGGTTGCTCCGGTCGCTCTGAAAATCCACCACATCGTTGATCAGGACCGTGGCCACCTCCAGCGAAAAAAGGCACAGGTAGCCGACCCAGAACACGCCGGTGCCCAGAATGTCCGGCGCGGCGGCCAGCGCCCCGATGGCATAGGCGATCCAGGTCATCGGATAGAACTGCAGCCGCATGGCCTTGAGCCACGCGCCCGCCTTGTGCGCCAGCCGCTCGGCCGGCGTTCTGCGCCCGTGGTGCAATTGCCGGCCCTGGCCCCTGGCGCGGTCGAGCCAGCGCTGCCGCCGCCCGGCGTCGGCGTCCTTCACCGGCCCGAAGGCCAGGTAGCGGACCGGCTCGACGCCGCAAAACCCCAGCGTCGCGCCGGCCATCGCATGGCGGCCCGGCTGGCGGTAGATGAACCGGTGGATCAGCGGCGGCGTGTCCATGGTGGTGATGAGCTGCGCCGACCTTCCGCCCAGCAGCCCCTGGTAGCCGGTTCCGCCGTCGCAGGTGGTGAAGGAAAAGCCCTCGGTCATCACGCGGTCGATGAATCCCTTGAGCAGCGCCGGCGTGCTGCCCCACCAGGTCGGATAGACGAACACCAGGTGGTCCGCCCAGGCGATCAGTTCACGCGCGCGCAGCAGGTCGCCTTCAAACGGCTGCTGCCGCGGTGATTCGTGGCGGACGTTGGGGTCGAAATCAAGCGTGGCCAGGTCCAGCGTTGCCAAGTCCATGCCAACTTCGCGCGCGCCATCGGCAAACGCCGAGGCCAGCGCGCCGCACAGGCTGGCGCTGCGCGGATGGCCCAGGACAATCAATACTTTCATCGGCGCCGCCTTCCTGTTCTTTTTTGCTGGATTGCCTTGTGCACCGGGCCTGAAAAAGCGGGCGTCCCACGAACCGCTCACGTCAAAGGCGTGGCACAACGGCGCTTTCATTGAGCATCGGTCGCAGGGCGGGCAAAGCCAGCGCCTGCCGCCCCCGGCTGTCAGCATCCCGATAATCAGCGTAACAGGACCGGCCGGCCGTACCCTTTTCCAGACCCAACCAGGAGTTACCCATTTGCGAACGCCCTTCTTTATTGCCTTTGCGCTGTGCAGTGTTATTTCAGCGCACGCCGCCGATCCGCTGCCGCCGGCGCCGCACCCCCTTGCCGGAAGCTGGTCCTGGACATTGCCGGGCAAGGCATGCACCGAGCAACTGCACTACCGGGCCGATGGCACGCGCCTGGGCAGCAGCGGCGAGGAAACGACGCAAAGCCGCTATGAAGTCACGGCCATTCCCAGCCTGCTGGGTTTTTACCGCTTGAGCGAAACCGTGACCGACAGCAATGGCAAACGGGACTGTTCGGGCGATCTGCACACGGCAAACGGCGAGCCGGTGACGCGCTTCATCCAGTTCAGCCCCGGGAAAGACCAGCTGATCGTCTGCCGGGAAGAGTCGCTGAAAGCCTGTTTTGGCCCCTTGAAGCGCCTGCCTCGTTAGGCCTGCGGGGTGGATCGTCCCGAATGCCGGGCTGGGCCCGCAGGCAAAGCAGTCCGCAGGCAACGGTGATTTGCAGGGAAGTGCTGACATTCGGCCTAAGGGAAGTTCCCGTCCTGACGGAGTCTGGCGCGGGCAACGATATGATCGGGCGCTTTCCCAGGGGAGCCAGGCACAGGAACTGGTGCGCGCAACGCATGACCTCGAAATCCAGCATCCTGAACCCGCCTTGAATTTATGTACCCCAACCTTCCCACGGCATCCCTGCCCATGCGCTACCTGGGCCTGGCCTATGCCCAGGGCATGACCCGGGCCCCATCGTGGCAGCGCTACGCGCTGGCGCTGGTTTTTTTCCTCGTCGCCCTTGC
>JAQGMN010000097.1 GCA_028292345.1 Polaromonas sp.
CGCGCGCCCATGTGCTGGCGCGCGAAAGCGCGGTGCTGTGCGGCAGCGCCTGGTTCGAGGCCGCGTTCAGGCAGCTCGACCCGGAGGTTTCGGTGGTCTGGCAGGTGCGCGACGGCGAACGCTGCGCGCCGGGACAGGTCGTGGCCCGGATTCGCGGCCAGGCGCGGGCGCTGCTGTCAGCCGAGCGCACGGCGCTGAACTTTTTGCAGCTGCTCAGCGCCGTGGCCACCAAGACCGCCGTTTATGCCCTGCAGGTCGAGGGCACGAAAGCGCGCATCGTCGACACCCGCAAGACGCTGCCGGGCTTGCGGCTGGCGCAAAAATACGCCGTGCAGGCCGGCGGCGGCACCAACCACCGTTTCGGCCTGTACGACGCGGTGCTGATCAAGGAAAACCACATTGCCGCCGCCGGCGGCATTGCGCAGGTGATGCGGCGCGCCGACCACATCGCCGCGCAGGCCGATTTCGTCCAGATCGAGGTGGAAACGCTGGCGCAACTGCAGCAGGCGCTGGACGCCGGCGCCACGATGGTGCTGCTGGACAACATGGACCTGGACCTGCTCAAGGAGGCCGTGCGCCTCAACGCCGGCCGGGCGGTGCTGGAGATTTCGGGCGGCGTGACGCTGGCCGGCCTGCGCGCGCTGGCCGACACCGGCGTGGACCGCATTTCCATCGGCACCCTGACCAAGGATGTGCAGGCGGTTGATTTTTCGATGCGCTTCGAGGCGCCGCAAGGAGGAAATGGATGAGTGCAGTGTTGCCCCGCATCAACGTCGATTACGAGCAACCCTTGACGCCCGGCGCCGGCGCCTGCTCGACGCACCACGCCTGGGCGCGCGTGCCGGTCGAGCCGCAGCCAGCCGAGCGAAGCGCGCTCAAGGACCGCATCCGCGGCCTGCTCAAGGAACGCAACGCCGTCATGGTGTCGCATTACTACGTGCATCCCGACCTGCAGGACCTGGCCGAGGAAACCGGCGGCATCGTCTCCGATTCGCTGGAGATGGCGCGCTTCGGCCGCGACCATGCCGCGCAGACGCTGGTGGTGTCGGGCGTGCGCTTCATGGGCGAGACCGCCAAGATCCTGTCGCCCGAAAAGCGCGTGCTGATGCCCGACCTGGACGCGACCTGCTCGCTCGACCTGGGCTGCCCGGTGGACGAATTCAGCGCCTTTTGCGATGCCCATCCCGACCGCGCGGTGGTGGTGTATGCCAACACCAGCGCGGCCGTCAAGGCGCGGGCCGACTGGGTGGTGACGTCAAGTTGCGCGCTGGACATCGTTCGTGCGCTCAAAGCGCAGGGCCAGAAAATCCTCTGGGCGCCCGACCGGCACTTGGGGCGCTACATCCAGCTTGAAACCGGCGCCGACATGGTGATGTGGAACGGCGCGTGCATCGTGCACGACGAGTTCAAGGCCTTTGAATTGCAGGCCTTGATGCAGGCGCATCCGAACGCCAAAGTGCTGGTGCATCCCGAATCGCCGGTCGATGTGGTGGCGCTGGCCGACGCGGTCGGCTCGACCTCGGCCATCCTGAAGGCCGCCAAAGAGATGGATGCGCCCGAGTTCATCGTCGCCACCGACAACGGCATGATGCACAAGCTGCGCACGCTCAACCCCGGCAAGGTCTTCATCGAAGCGCCAACGGCCGGCAACAGTGCCACCTGCAAGAGCTGCGCGCATTGCCCGTGGATGGCGATGAACTCCTTAGCCGGTCTGGCGCAGGTGCTGGAAAACGCGGGCAACGGCGCGAACGAGGTCCATATCGACCCGGCCCTGGGCCTGCGCGCCCGCCTGCCGATTGACCGCATGCTGGCCTTCACGGCGGCGCTGAGAAGCGGCCAGCCCACGGCCGGATTGGTGCCCCATATCGGCGCGGCTTGAAGCTGTGAAGACGGTGAACGCCGGGCGGCTTGAGGCCATCCGGCTCAACTCTTTTTTTGCCTCCTTTGCCTCCCATTTTCTACCGTGCCAGGTTCGCCTGGCCTGCACGCCGGCGTGACCCTCCCACCTCCACCTCCACCTCCACCTCCACCTCCACCCCAAGGCCTTGGTCCCATGACGCATGATTTTGATGTTCTGATCGTTGGCAGCGGGCTGGCCGGCTTGTCCGCCGCGCTGCACCTGGCGCGCACGCATCGCGTGGCCGTGATCACCAAGCGCAGCATGGCCGACGGCGCCAGCGGCTGGGCGCAGGGCGGCATCGCCGCCGTGCTGGCCGAGGGCGACAGCTTCGAGGCGCATGTGCAGGACACGCTGGTGGCCGGGGCCGGCCTGTGCGATCTGGCCGCCACCCGCTTCGTGGTCGAGCACGCGCCCGGTGCGATTGCCTGGCTGCGCGGCCTGGGCGTGCCGTTTTCGCTGGAAGACGGAGAACTGCACCTGACGCGGGAAGGCGGCCACAGCGCGCGGCGCATTGCCCACGTCACTGACGCCACCGGCGCGGCGGTGCAGCGCACGCTGATCGACGTGGTGCGGGCAACGCCCGGCATCACGCTGTTCGAGCACCACACGCTGGTCGATGTGATCACCGCCCGCAAGCTCGGCCTGCCGGGTGCGCAGCGCTGCCTGGGCCTGTATGCGCTCGACGAGGCCAGCGACGCGGTGCTGACCTTTCGCGCACCGCAGACCATTTTGGCCACCGGCGGGGCGGGCAAGGTCTACCTCTACACCACCAGCCCCGACACCGCCACCGGCGACGGCATTGCGGCCGCCTGGCGCGCCGGCTGCCGGGTGGGCAACCTCGAATTCATCCAGTTCCATCCGACCTGCCTGTACCACCCGCATGCCAAGTCCTTTCTGATCACCGAGGCCGTGCGCGGCGAAGGCGGGCGGCTTTTGCTGCCCGACGGCACCCGCTTCATGCCGGCACACGACGAGCGGGCCGAACTGGCGCCGCGCGACGTGGTGGCCCGGGCCATCGACTTCGAGATGAAAAAGCGCGGCCTGGACTGCGTGTACCTGGACATCTCGCACCAGAGTCCGGCCTTCCTGCAGGAACACTTCCCCAACATCCTGGCCCGCTGCGCCGAACTTAGCATCGACATCACCACCGAGCCGATTCCGGTGGTGCCGGCCGCCCACTACACCTGCGGCGGCGTGCTGGCCGATCTGGCCGGACGCACCGACCTGCCCGGCCTGTTCGCCATTGGTGAAACCGCCTGCACCGGCCTGCACGGCGCGAACCGGCTGGCCAGCAACTCGCTGCTCGAATGCATGGTGTTTGCCCGGGCCGCCGCCGAAGCCATTGCCGCCGCACCCTTTCAGGCGCAAGCCGGCGTGCCGCAATGGGACGACAGCCGCGTGAGCGACGCCGACGAACGCGTGGTGATCTCGCACAACTGGGATGAGCTGCGCCGCTTCATGTGGGACTACGT
>JAQGMN010000137.1 GCA_028292345.1 Polaromonas sp.
GTGGCGTTGCCCTCGTAGGCGCTGTCCATCAGCAGCGCCACTTCACCAGCTTCTTGCGGCCCACCCATGGCCTCGATCAGCCTGCGCCCTTCAGGCGCATCGCCTGCTTGGCCCGGCGTCAGGCTCCACGTCACAACGTCGCAGGCACCCGCGGCAACCAGATGAAGTTTGGTGGTCCAGCCGCCGCGGCTTTTACCAATCGCCTGGGGGCCGTTTTTTTCAGCGCGCCGGTGCCGTCCGGGTGCACCTTGATAATGGTGGAGTCCAGGCTCACCGCCTCAATGCGCACGCGCATCAGGCGCTCGCGCTGCAGCCGCTCAAACACCGCGTCAAGCACCCCGGCCCTGGCCCAGCGGCTCATGCGCGTGTAGATGCTGTGCCAGCAGCCATAGTGGCCCGGCAGCGCGCGCCACTTGCAGCCATTGGCTGCGACAAACAAGATAGCGTTGACCACAGCCAAGTTGTCCAGCCGGACGTTGCCGCGCTGGCGCGGCAGGAGCGGTGCGATCAGTTCGAATTGTTCCCGAGTGAGTTGCATCCAGGCAGTTTCTCAGCAACGCCTCAGCTTGTCAAATTTGCGTTAACACGACCTAGGTAATTGCCGACAAGACGGCGTTCGGTTCACAGTCTGATAGGAATTGCCTGTGGACTAGGCACTCCCCTGGCCAGGCGAAACACGACGGTGTGATGCAACGCAGCAAGGCCCAGCCCAGGCGAAGTGAGGGGCGATAAAGCAAAAAAAGGCGCTCTCGATGTGGGTGCGTACAGGAATGCACTTCCCGAGCATCCAGCTGCCTTGTGTTTGACTGAAGGTATCAAGCATGCCCATAACCAAGCAGGGCCTCTCGCCCTTCCCTGGTAATGGCCATAACGCGAGCAAACGGTTTTTTGGTGGTCAACCCGGGCAAGAGCACAGCGACGCGATGCTCGCTGCGCAATGCGTAATAGCCCGGCGAATACCGTACTTGACGAGGTTGTCGATCAGAGCTTGATTTGGTCGAGCCGCTGCTGAGCTGCAAATGGATCAAACGCGCTGGGGTCGAACGCACCCCCGCACCACTCAAGCATGGTTTGATGCTCTGTAAGAGCCTAAGTAAAATAAACCGCCACAGTGGTAAGCGAGTTTGTTGAGCGTCAATGCGTGCAGCGAGACACTGTTCGGCTCGTTGAAGGTCGAGCGCTTGCACAGGCAATGCTTTGTGACGCGGCGTCAAGTCAAGGATGAAGCCACCGTGTGACTGCTCTGGTACAACAAAGCGCGGCTGCATTCAACGCTGGCTTATGTCAGTCCGATGCAGTTTGAAAGCGAATGGTTTGTCAGGCAAGCCAACTCATGAACTCGGTTACGGAATACGCAATCCAAGGGCAAGGTCAGACGTTGTCCTTGAGGAGTTCTTTAAAACATTCCGTACGTGTACGTAAGGAACAGCGCAGCCAAGACACCAACGACGGCAAGGATGGTCATAACTCTTCCCATGGTTCTTCCTTGTTAAAAGCTCACAATGCTACTGGGTCAGCCGCCGGGCATCACTTCGAGCATTGTGCGGATCGTGTTGGTGAAGTGCGGGCGCATGCGGCTGCTCCAGTCCGTGGCCCGAATGGCCAGCCAAGGCGGCGAGCCCAAGGCTTCTTGCATGACCAGGTCGTAGCAGGCCAGCGAAAAAGGGCCGTGGTCGTGGTTGAGAAAGCGCTGGGCACGGACGCAGCCGTCCACTCTGGCTAGGCCCGGCATGTGCTCGGTGTCGTACCACTCGAAAAGCTGCTCGCTCCATCCGGCTTCCGGGTCCATTTCCACGGCGTAGTGGAAGGCGGGCTGGTGCCCGCGGGAAGCCCCGGCGATGTCAAAAACACGCTCCAGTCGCGAGACCTGCAGGTCGCCGGCGCCGGGGCAGGCCGTGGCCAGCAACTCCTGCAGTCGCCATACTTGCGGCGCGGCCAGAACGCTGCGCCGGGCAAGCAGTACATAACTGTACAGCCTTTTTGCCGCTGGCGACCAGCTCGCCTGCATGCTTGCGCCGTGCCAGGCAAAGGCGTTGTGGGCCGCGTCTGTCAGCGTACTGCGCAGGACTTCAAGAAAAGTGGCTGCATCGGCGCGTGAAACGCTGGCCTGCACCAGCAGCGCGTCGGTGGGTACGGCCCCGGCCTTGACGGCGGTGGGCACATGATCGGGCAGCGCATTGATCATTGCTGACTCACTTGTTTTCAAATGCATTTCAGACCTCCAGTGTTTTTCAGTGGCCGATGCGCAGTACCACCAAAAAGCGCGACACCATGTTGTAGGCGGCAACGGTGGCAACCAGATCGATGGTCTGCTGCTCGTTGAAATGAACTCTCACCGCGTCGAAGACCGAGTCAGGCACCTCGATATCACGGGTCATGGTGTCGGTCAGGCGCACGATAGCGAGTTCCAGTACGCTGAAAGCGGCTTCATCCACCATCACCTCACGCAGCTTGTCGATTCTGCATTGCGGCATACCGGCCTTGAGCGCATGCGGCACATGTGCGGCGAACTCGTAGGGCGCCCGGTTGATCACGGCCACCCGCAGGATGACCAGTTCACGCAGCTCAGCCGGCAGGCTGCTGCGGTTGCGCACGGCGCTGAGCATTTGCTCCCAGCCGTGTGCTAGCGGCGGGCTGTTGAGCAGCACCTGGTAGAGCAGCGAGACGCGGCCGCGCTCGGCGGTGATGGCTGC
The DNA here is from genome assembly GCA_028292345.1 of Polaromonas sp. Classification (GTDB taxonomy): domain Bacteria; phylum Pseudomonadota; class Gammaproteobacteria; order Burkholderiales; family Burkholderiaceae_C; genus Polaromonas. The sequence continues at coordinate 2,694 of JAQGMN010000137.1, forward strand.
TTCCTGCTGGGCAAGTTCCGGCCGGGTGCCGGGCGTGATCGGCGCGATGCGCAAGCCGCTGGAGTTGTCGTGGTTGCTCATTCTGGTTTGATGTTCTTGTCGCGGATGATCTTGCCCCACTTGGCCGTGTCTTTCATCATCAACGCCGCCAGCTCGGCCGGGCTGGAAGGCGCAGGCACGGCGCCCGAGGCGAGCAGCTTTGTGCGAACGCCTTCGTTGGCGAGTGCCTTGCGCACGGCCTGATTCAGGCGCTCGATCTGGGCAGCGGGCACCGACTTGCCCGTGTAGAGGGCGTACCAGTTGTCAGAGTCGACACCGGCAATGCCCATTTCCGCGAAGGTCTTCACTTCGGGAAAGAGCGGATGGCGCTTGACTGATGCGATGCCGATGGGCTTGAGCTTGCCAGCCTTGATGAAGCCGACGAGGCCGGGGATGTCCCCGAAGAAACCGTCCACATGACCCGCGATGACGTCCGTGATGGCCGGTGCCGCGCCCTTGTAGGGCACGTGCACGAGCTTGGCCTTGGTCGATTCTGCCAATTGCTCCATCGCCAGGTGCGGCACGCTGCCGATGCCCGACGAGGCCATGGTGGCACCGTCCTTCTTGAGTTTCACGTTGGCAATGAACTCGGCACCGGTGTTGGCCGGGTTGCTCGCGCCGACGACCATCATCTCGACGTTGTTGGCCACGAGCGATACCGGTGCGAGATCCTTTTCAGGGTCGTAGGCCAGCTTCTCGTAGAGCGGCGGGTTAATGGCGACGGCGCCCACGCTCGTCAGCCAGATGACGGAGCCGTCGGGCGTGGCGTGCGAGACGAACTCGGCCGCGATGGCGCCGTTGGCACCAGCGCGGTTCTCGATGATGACCTGCGAGCCCAGTTCCTTGGCCAGTTGCTCGCCTATGGTGCGGGCAACGAAGTCGACCGGGCCACCGGGCGGGAAGGCCACGACGAGTCGGGTGATCTTGGCCTGCGCTATGGCTGGCGGGGCGAGGCTGGCAACGGCCAGCAGCGCTAGGGCGCCGCCAGCCATCAGCTTCGCTGCGCTGCGACGAGAGTAAAAGAGGAGCGGGGATGTATTTGGGGTTGTCATGTTGTCTTCAGTAAATTGCATCGGGTTAACAAAAGCGGGGCGATGAAATGTGAAATCTTCGGCAGGCGTCTCAGTCGCAGCGCACCGACATGCCCCCATCGACCACCAGCTCGGTGCCAGTCACGAAGCGGGCCTCGTCTGAGGCGAGAAAGAGCGCGGCATTGGCGGTGTCGCGGCCGTCGCCCATGAAGGGCAGTGGAATGCGGGCCTGGCGCTGGGCGAGCAGCGTGCTCACGTCGCCGCCGGTGCGCTGCTTGGCCAGGCGCACGTCCACCATCGGGGTGTAGAGCTGGCCGGGAACCACGGTGTTCACCCGAATGCCGGACTTGGCGTACTGCACCGCGACCACGCGCGAAAACTGGATCACGCCCGCCTTGGACGAGGCATAAGCCACCTGTGCCGAGCCCGTCCAGCGGGTGCCGGAGGTGGACGACACGTTCACGATGGCGCCTGAGGCCTGTGCCTGCATCAGCGGCAGCACGTGCTTGCAGGTGAGGAACACGCTCTTGAGGTTGTGGTCGATCTGGGCCTGCCAAGCTTCCTCGCTGAGCTCGACCGGCCCGCCTGCGGCCGAACCGCCGACGTTGTTGACCAGCACGTCGATGCGGCCAAAGCGAGCCACGCAGGCGTTAACCGCTCCCTCGATGGCGGCTGACTGCGTCACATCACAGGCCGCGACCTCGATCTCGCCGCCCGCTGCGCGCACCAGGCGCACGGTCTCGTCCATGCGTTCCAGGTCGCGGTCAACCCCGAAGATGCGCGCGCCTTCCTGGGCGAAGCGCACGGCGATGGCGCGGCCATTGCCCCAGCCGGGGCCGACCGAGCCGGCGCCGGTGATGAAAGCAACCTTGCCGGCCAGACGCGGCTGGCCGGCGGTGGGCAGCGCCGGAGCGCCAAGAGGTTCAGAAGCGGCAGGAAGGGTCATGTGGGAAACTGATAAAGACGTTGGGGGTTGTCAACGAGCAGCTGCTGCATCGACGCGGGCGTGGGGGCAATCTGCGCAAGCGCATCGACGAGTTGGCCGTCGTCGGGCACATGCGTGTGGTTGGGGTGCGGCCAGTCGGTTCCCCAGACGCAGCGGTCCGGGTAGGCCTTGACCAGGCGGCGCGCCAGCGCGATGCCGGCGGTGTAGGGCGGCGTGGGATCGATGCGGTCGATGCCGCTGACCTTCATCCAGAGGTGGGGCTCGGCCATCAGGGCGAACAGGGCGACGAAGTCGGCCCCATCGGCACCGAGCGAGGCGTCGACGCGGCCGATGTGGTCGATGACGATCGGCACCGGCGAGGCCCTGAGCAGCGGCGCGAGGCTGTGCACCAGGTCACTTTGAAAGTGGACCTGCAGATGCATGCCCAGCGACGCCAGGCGATGAGCCAGGGCCATAACCTGTTCGGGCGTGGCGGCAGGGCTCAGGTGCTTCATGAAGTTGAAGCGCACGCCGCGAAAGCCTGCCGCTTTTAGGCGCTGGAGTTCCTCATCGGGCACATCGTGCGGCGCGAGGGCCACGCCGAGGTAGCGGCCTTCGCCCGCGGCGATGGCGTCCTCGACGGCGCGGTTGTCGAAGCCGTGAATGGCCGACTGTACGATCACGCAGCGGCTGATGCCGAGCTGCCTGTGCAGGGCGAACAAGGTCTCCTTGGGCGCGTCCGCCGGCGTGAAGTTGCGGCTGTCGTCAAAGGCGAAGACCGCGGCCGGGCCGAAGACATGCACATGGCTGTCGCAGGCGCCGGCGGGCAGGGCCAGCCGGGGCATGGAGGGCGTGGGATTGAAGGTCTGGACGGGTGGGTGCATGGTAGTAAGCGTATTTTCGACGCGGCAGGCATGCCGTGGTTAATGGATTGATAAGTACCAGATATTGATAAATCCAATAGCAGTTGGCTATACTGGTGAGCTCGGCTGCACTCCTGCCGGCCTTGTGGCTGACATCTCCACACGGGGCGGCCAAAAGGAGTTCGTCCATGGATTTGCGCCGCCTGGAATATTTTGTTGCCGTGGCCGAAACCGGCAGTTTCAGCAAGGCTGCCGCTGCGCTGGTGATGTCGCAACCGGCGATCAGCCAGCAAGTAGCGCTGCTCGAGCAAGAGGTGGGCCAGCGCCTGCTCGACCGCACCGGGCGCGGCACCGCACTCACTGAGACCGGTAGCGCGCTTTTAGGCCACGCGCGCGGCATCTTGGAACTGGCCGAGCGCGCGCGGGCTGACATGCGCGAGCGCCAGCTCATCCCCAGCGGGCGCATCACGCTGGGCCTGCCCCCTCGCGTAGCCCACGCGCTGACAGCCGATCTTGTCGAGTGCTTTCGCGCGCAGTTTCCCAATGCGGCGATTCGGGTGGAAGAAGGTGTCAGCGTGCGCCTGCGCGAGAGCCTGATCGCCGGGCGGCTCGATGCGGCCGTGCTGTTCGACCCGCCGGCATCGCCGCTGCTGACCATCGAGACGGTGGTGCGAGAGCTGCTGGTGCTGATGGCCTCGACACCCCTGCCGGCGCGCATCCGCCTGGCCGACGTGGCCGCGCTGCCGCTGGTGCTGCCCAGCCGGCCCAACTCCCTGCGGCAGCTGCTCGAGGCCGAGGCCCGGCCGCGGGGGCATATTCTCAAGGTCGTTGCCGAGGTCGATTCGATCAAGACAGTGTTGTCCTTGGTGGCGCGCGGCGTGGCGGCCACGGTGCTACCGGCCAGCTCGCGCCGGGAGTGGACGCATCCGGTGCCGCCCTTCACAGCAGCCATCATCACGCCGGTCATTCGCAATCGCCTGTGCATCGCCATACCCAAGGCCCGGCCCGCCACGCAGCTGAGCCGCTTTCTCGTGCAGATCACACGGGAATTGTGCGAACGGCATTACGGCGGCGATGCAGCCGCCGGCAACCACTAATTTTATTTATGACACAGTAAAATTAGCAGCCGCTCCACTCTTGGCCCTTATTTCTGCTGCTACGCACCGCTAGGTGGTACGTTTTTCTGGGCGGTGCCGTTGTCGGCCTTGAATCCCAGCGGTACCACCAGGCCCTTCTCGTTGAGGATACCCCCTGCAATCGCAAACGCGTGGTTGGCGGCAGGCACGCCGCAGT
>JAQGMN010000157.1 GCA_028292345.1 Polaromonas sp.
CGCTGGGGCACGGTGCGATGGTAGTCATACCGGGTGTCCACCGGCGCCTCGCTCGACTGGAAGATCAGCTTGCCGGCAGGGTTGTACACGCTGTAGCAGCCCGCATGGGCTGACAGGGTCAGGCCGCAGGCCGCAAGAATGGCAAAAAGATTTTTCAAGGTCGGGCTCCAGTCGTTGGGATGAATCATAGGCAGTCGCCAGTCCGTGCACTGTAGGACTTGCGAGCATTCCGCGGTTTTCGGCATGCCTGTAAGTGCAGCGACCCGGCGCCGGATTGAGATGCAGGACGCGCACGTAAATTCAGTACGAAACCCTTCGGGTGGCCCAGAGCACCTCGTCAGGTTGACTCACGCAGCAAAAAATTCATGCCGTCAGCAAATCCGTGGGTAGCCCGCTTCACTTTGTATTGACCCGGACCAAGGGCATGGCTCCAGACCGGTCCCTGAGATGCTCGATGGACTGCAGGCCATCATTTCCTCTCAAGTCAACCGCAAAAAGCAGCGTCCTTCAACAAGCACCGCTACAAGGCGAGGCACTTGGTTGAAAAAATTTTCCAGCGCATGAAGTTCCTTCACCGTGCAGCCACCCGCTTGGACAAGCTCGACATCCGGTTGATGGGCTTTCTACGCATCGCATGCACCATGAAACTGCTCCTGTCAATTCCCGAACACAGCCTAATAAAAAGTCTATTTTTTACAAAAAGCCTGAATTTGCCATCCTTTTCAACAAATTAATTTCATTCTTCAATATGTATAAATAAGTTACTTTTTATCTCACTGACTTAACCAAGGCCTTTACTCCATGAACCGTATCTACCGTACCGTTTTCAACCAAAGCACCGGCACCTGCCAGGCCGTCTGCGAAACCGCGAGTTCCCATGGCGGGGCTGGCAGCTCGGCGGGCACCTCCTTGGCCGTGCCCCGGCTGTCCAGGCTGACCACCGCCTGCCTGTTGTCGCTGGCCGCGTTGGCTGGCAACCCGGCATTGGCCGATGGCGGCAATGGCGGCAATAGCCTATACGGCTTTTCAGGTGGAACAGGCGGCAATGCGAATGCAGTGACTGCTGATGGTGGTGCCGGTGCCAGCAGTGATTACAACTGGAGCGGCGGCGGCGGCGGGGGTGGTGGCGGTGTTTCCTTGATCGGCCTGAGCGCAGGGTCTGGCGGTGCGGGCGGCAACGGAGGTGCGGCATTGGCATCTACGAACCCGGTGGCCACAGGCGGCGCAGGGGGCACGGTGGGCGCTAACTTGTTGGCGAATGCCCCGCTCGGTGACATCACAGGTGGTGCTGGTTCGGCCGGCACCGCCCAGGGACTCAGCGGTGGTGGCGGCGGCGGCGGCGGCGGATTCGGCGCTGTTGCCCTGCAACCGGGCACATTGACCAATGCATTCACGGTATCGGGCGGCACGGGCGGCGCAGGTGCAACGGGCAATAACTACGGCGGCGGCGGCGGCGGCGGCGAAGGCGGCGGCGGTCTCCTCCTCGCGACTGGCGACACCAGTCTTCTGAATACGAACACGGGCGTGATCACGGGCGCCAGCGGTGGCGCCGGGGGCAACGATGCCATGTATTACTACCCAGGTGCGGGCGGCCAAGGCGGTCAGGGTCTGGTGGTTCAGGGCGCAGGCGTCGTGGTGATGAATGCCGGCCACATCAGCGGCGGCGCCGGCGGCAATACTGGTCTGGATGTTGATGGCCAATATCGCTCAGACGCCGGGAACGGAGGCACCGGCGTCGTCGGTGCGGACCTAACCATTATCAACAGTGGCACGATCTCAGGTGGCGCCGCCGGTGTTTCCTGGGGTACCGCAGGCAATGCCATCGAATTCACCGCTGGCATCAACAAGCTTGAGCTTCACGGGGGCGCCGTCATCAACGGCGGCGTGCTGGCCAACGGCGCGTCAGACATCTTGGCGCTGACTGGCAACGCGGACGGCATCCTGGCTTTTAACGACCAGTTCAGCGGCTTTGAGGTTTTTGAAAAGACCGGCACTGCGCTCTGGACTTTGACAGGCCAGCCGGGAGACCTCCCGACGCTTGACCTGCGTGAAGGCGGCCTGCAAATCGGCGATGGTGAAACCTCTACGTCCTTGTCCGGCAAGCCAGGCGTTTTTAACGGAACGGCTGACGATGGCCTGGGCAACGGCACAGGGGCAGCGGGCGGCATGGGCCAGGCGCTGGTCAATGTGGCTGGCGGAGCGCTTGGAGTAAAGGCCAATGCCGAGATCTATGGCGGCAACGGTGCCTCTGGCGGTAACAGCTACGCGAACCCGGCCGGTGAATCCGCCGCAGTGGTGGGCGCCGCAGGCGGCGCGGGCGGTGCTGCCGTCGTGTTCACGCAGGGAAGCCTCAGCAATGAAGGCGGTATTTGGGGCGGCGCCGGTGGCCAAGGCGGCTACGCATACCTGAACACCAATGACTCATCCGAGACTTTCGGGGTTTCCGCATTTGCGGTGACGGCAGTCTCATCGGGTTCCTTCACGGGCGGAGCCGGTGGCGCGGGCGGCGATGGCGTGGCGACCTCTTCTTCGCAAACCGTCACGAACAACGGAGTCATGGGCGGTGGCCGGGGCGGGGAAGGGCGTTACGAAGCGATTGACCAAAGCAGTGTGACGGCAAGCGCCCTGACGGGCGGCGCAGGGGGCGATGGTGGCAATGGCATACTTTTCACGGCTGTGGGCGCACTCGACAACCAGGCATCCTTGTATGGCGGCTCGGCCGGCAGGGGCGGCGGAACCGGCACCGAATCCAGCGGTGATGCTGCGTTGACCGGAGGCGCAGGCGGCACTGGCGGCGCAGGTGCCCTGTTTGCGCTGGGCGGCACGGCACTGAGCAGCGGCGACATTGCCGGTGGTTACGGTGGCCAGGGTGGCTATGCCAATGCAGTCCGCACCTACAACCCAGCCTCTGATGTCGTTCAAGTTGGCGCGGGCGGCGCTGGGGGCCACGGCATCGCCATGCTGGCGGCCGGCTCGGTCACCAACTCCGGCTCTGTTGAAGGTGGCGGGGGCGGCAGCGGCGGCACGCAGGTCAATTACACCAGCAGCGAAAACGAGGCAAGCACGACGGCGCAAGGGGCATCGGGCGGTGCCGGCGCCGCCGGTGTGTTTTTTGCGGCCAACGGCGCCTTGAGCAACAGCGCCAGTGGCGTGATCATGGGTGGCCAGGGCGGCAGCAGCAATGTCAACGCGGGTGCCTACACCAGCAACGAAGGCGCGGGAGTCGCGCAGCTCACGATCAACAGCGCCGCCAGCGCGGCTGGCGGCGCAGGCGTGCATGTCGGCGGCATTGCCGCAGTGACCAACGACGGCATGATCACCGGCGGCTTGGGTGGCGGCAGCAGCTATAGCGGTGGTGGCGATGATTTTTCCCGCGCCAGCGGTAGCCCCGGCAATGACGGTTATGCCCAGAACTACTATGGCCAGGAGGCCACTGCCACGGTGCATGGCAACACAGGCGGCACCGGCGGCGCAGCCCTGGTGCTGGCCGGTGGGGGCCTGGCCACCAACAACGCCAGTGGCACGCTGCAAGGGGGCCAAGGCGGAACCTCATCGGCGGATGCCTCTGTATACACGGTAAACGAAAGCACCTCACTGACCGCCACGGCCATTGGCGACCAGGCTGGCATGGGCGGTTCGGGTGCCGACTTGGCCAGCGGCAGCACGCTGGTCAATGCCGGCACGGTGTGGGGCGGGCAGGGCGGGGAGGGCGGCTATGCTTCTGCATGGGTAAGTAGAGATGCCACGCCTGCGGCCCTTGCCGTGACTTCTGTGGCCGCTACCGGCGGCAACGGCGGCACGGGCGGCACGGGCGTGACAGGCAGCCATGCCAAGGTGGTCAATCTGGCCGGCGGCATCATCGCAGGCGGCGAGGGCGGTATCGCTGGCGGTGCGAACGTGGAGCAATACGCATCCGACACTGGCTATCAATACAACGACGGCACCTTCGGCGCGGCAGGCGCAGGCGGCGTGGGCATCACGGGCTCGGACCTGGCGGTGGTCAACGCAGGCACGATCTCCGGCGGCCTGTCGGGCGGTGAAGCGTTCAGCAACGTGCCTTCGCCTCTTGCCGTGCAAGAAGTGGCATTGCCCGGGACGCGCACCCGCGCAGCAGCCATCCAGTTCACCGGCGGCGTCAACAGCCTGACGCTGGAGTCGACCTCGGTCATCGAAGGCAAGGTCATCGCCTTCACCGCTGCCGACACGCTGGCACTGGGTGGCGCAACCAACAGCGCGTTTGACGTGGCGGCCATCGGCCCCGATGCGCAGTACAGCGGCTTTGGCCAGTTCGGCAAGACAGGGGCGGGCACCTGGACCTTGACGGGCTTCAACACGGCCATCACGCCCTGGACGGTCAACGCCGGCACACTGGCCATCGCGTCCGACGCAAGCCTGGGCGCTGTTGGCGGCGCGCTGACGCTGGCCGGCGGCACGTTGCAAACCACGACCGACATCACGACGTCACGCGCCATCAAGCTCACGGCGCCGGGCGGCACCCTCAGCACCGATGCGGCGACCACGCTGGCCTTGAGCGGCGCCGTCACCGGCAATGGCGCGCTGACCAAGGACGGCACAGGCACACTGCGCCTGACGGGCGCCAACAGCTACAGCGGCGGCACGACCATCACGGCCGGCACGCTGGTTGCCGGTGTGCCCGGCCTGGGCACTGGCGCCATCGTGGACAACGCGGCGCTGGTGATCGACGAGGCCAGCAACGCCACCATGGCCAATAGCCTGTCGGGCAACGGCGCGGTCACCAAGACCGGCACAGGCCAGGTGCTGTACACCGGCAACGGCGCGGACTTCAACGGCGCCCTGCTGGTCTCCAGCGGCACCTTCTCGGCCAACGGCACCCTGGGCGGCACCACCACCATCGCCAGCGGCGCAACCCTCAAAGGGAGCGGCACCATCGGCACGACCATCCTGTCCAGCGGCGCTACCTTGGCACCGGGCAACTCGATCGGCACGCTGACGGTCAATGGTGACTTCACCTTTGCACCGGGTTCGCGCTACGAGGTCGAGGCCAACGCCGCCGGCCAGAGCGACCTGCTGCGCGTCAGCGGCACGGCCGCCCTGGGCGGCGCCTCGGTCGTCGTGCTTGCGGCCAACGGCAGCTACGCGCCTTCGACCACCTACACGATCCTGACCTCAGGCAACCGGGTCGGCACTTTCGGAAGCGTATCGTCAAACTTCGCCTTCCTGGACCCGACCCTGCGCTATGTGGCCAACGACGTGCAGCTGACCTTGGTACGCAACACGGTGGCCTTCCCGGCATTCGGCACCACGCTGAACCAGAAGGCCTCGGCCGGAGCACTTGAAAGCCTGGGCTCGGGCACGCTGTTCAACGCGGTGGTGCAGCTCGATGCAGCCACGGCACAGTCCGCCTTCAATCAGCTCTCCGGCGAGATCCACGCCTCGGCCCAGACGGCAATGCTCGAAGACAGCCGCTTTGCACGCGAAGCGGGCCTGGATCGGGTGCGCCAGGCGCAAGGCGGCACCTCCTCGGGCATCACGGTGCAGGACCAGGGCGCGGGCAACAACACCTGGGCGCGCGTTTTTGGAAGCAAGGGCCACATCGACGGCGACGGCAATGCCTCGCGCCTGAACCGTGACATCGCCGGGTTCTTTGCCGGCGCGGACACGACGACGGCCAGCGGCTGGCGCGCCGGCGGCCTGGTCGGCTACAGCAAGGCAGACCTGGACACCAGCGGGCTGAACGCCACGGCCAAGACCGACAGCTACCATGTGGGCGTGTACGGCGGAAATCAGTGGGACAACACGGCCCTGCGCGTGGGCGCCAGCTACAGCTGGAACAAGCTGGACACGCAGCGCAATGTCGGTTTCACCGGCTTTACCGATAGCCTGAAGTCCCGCTACGACGCCTCGACGACGCAGATCTTCGGCGAGATCGGCCAGAAGATGGACATGGGCAGCATGGCGCTGGAGCCTTTTGCAGGCCTGGCCTACGTCAACGTTGATACGAAGGACGTCCGTGAAAACGGGGGGGCAGCGGCCCTGCGCAGCGGTGGGGGCAGCATCGACAGCATTTTCAGCACGCTTGGCGTGCGCGCATCGACAAGCCTGAGCGAGTCGACAAAGCTGCGCGGCACGCTGGGCTGGCGCCACGCCTTTGGCAACAAGACGCCGACAAGCAGCAACGCGTTTGCCACGGGCCAATCGTTCACGGTGGCCGGTGTGCCGCTGGCGAAAAACGTGGCGGTGGTCGAAGCCGGTGTGGAGACACAGCTTCAAAGCAAGATGACGCTGGGCGCGAGCTACGCCGGCCAGTTCGGCAACGGGCTGAAGGACCACGGCTTCAAGGTCACATTGGGCTGGAAGTTCTGATCGGCTAAGCTGAGGTGAAATGAAAATGCGCTGAACTGAGCGCTTCAAAAAAGCCGCAATGCCTGCAAGGGTGTTGCGGCTTTCTTTCAGGTGAGTGACTTGGCAGCTACAGCAGGCTCATCCTGACCGGTAATCACAGCAATGGCGAATGCAGCGCTCGCACTCAGCGCTGCCAAACCGTTCCAGCAACTGCATATGGCACCCGAAAATGCCTCGACCGTTCTGGCTCTGGCTCTGGTTGTGGGCAGCATCTCCTTGAGGTTGGCAAACGTGACCAGCTGGCGCAAAGCTCAGGCAGCGCTGACTCTTGGGCAAGCAGTTCCCCATCAGGGGCACGTTCGCGTTTGCTCTGCAGTCCACGGGGCTTTTTGCGTCATCCCGAACCGGCCCAAGGTATTGTCCGTGGTGGTCGTGCCCGCCTCAATGCCATGCACATCCAATCTTCACTGACACAGCTCGCGCCTGTCACTCATAACCTGGCTCACACCCAAGCGCCTTGGCATCCAAGCGCCCGGCGGTCTTGCTCGGCACGCCGGGTAAGGCCAGCACCCGATCGCGCAAATCCTGTGCGTAGGCTTGTCCGTTTCGCCAAGACACAGACGTCCGCCAAATCAGCATTGGATCAGCCTTGCCTTTCTCGATCCCTTTTTAATTAAAACCCAACTGAGCTCGCTGATGGCCAGTTGCTATATATTTAATAGCTGCTTACGGTCATCTGCCTGGCGCAAAAGCCATTTTTGACTTGAATTTCAGGTCATCGCGCCGCGCGCATCCACGCGGATGATGCGCTCGACGGTGCCGCTTTTCAGTCCGCCGCTCACGCCGATCATCGCGTCATGCAGGTTCACCGTCGGGTCGCAATGGCCGGGAATCAGCCAGAGCAGCTGGCCCAGGTCGGGCAGGCGGGTGTGGCCGGCCGAGGGCCGCAGGATGCCGTGCTCGTCGCCGCCGTTGAAATAGTCCAGCCCGCCCTGGCCGTCGAAGGCATGCACCTGGGGCAGGCCGGAGTCGATGGCATGGCTCTTGTGGCCGGCATCGCACACCGCGTGGCCGGCGTGGCGGCTGATGACCTGCGTCCTGACGAACAGGGCGTGCTCGAAGTAGGGCTGCACCGGATCGCGCTGGTTCTGCGCATAGTCGGCATCCATGAAGATGAAGGAGCCGGCCTGCAGCTCGCCGTAAACGCCGCTGGCGGCCTCCAGCGCGAAACTGCCGGTTCCGGCGCCGGTCACCAGCGCGGGCGCCATGCCCTGGGCCTTGAGCAGCTGGCAGGTCAGCTCGACCGCCTTCATGGCGTTGGCCGACGCCATGCGCCGCTCCTGCACATTGCGCAGATGCTGGGCCTTGCCGTGGTAGGCCTGCAGCCCGGCAAAACGCAGCGCCGGATGCTTGCGGATCTCCAGCGCCAGCAGCGCCGCGTCCGGCCCGGGCTGCACGCCGCAGCGGCCCTGGCCGACGTCGATCTCGACGAACACGTCAATCACCGTGGCCGCGCCGGGCGTGCCGCCCGACGCGCCGGTCCGGGCGTCGGTCATGGCCTGCGCCAGCCGGTGCACGCCTTCCAGGCTGTCCACGGCAATGGCGATCTGCCCGCCGTGCGCGGCGACCGCCTGCGTCAGGGCCGCCACCCGCGCCAGCTTGGCCGGCGCAATCACCTCGTTGCTGATGTAGACGTCGTGCACGCCGCCGGCGACCATGATCTCGGCCTCGGCGGTCTTCTGCACGCACACGCCGACGGCGCCGGCCTTGACCTGCATCTTGGCCAGCTGCACGCTCTTGTGCAGCTTGGCATGGGGGCGCCAGCGGACCTGGTGCTTCCGGGTAAATTCGGCCATGCGGCCCAGGTTGCGTTTCATGGCGTCCAGGTCGATCACCAGCGCCGGTGTGTCGATGCCGTGGACGGGCTTGCCGATCAATCCGGCCAGCTGCGCAGTGACCTTGCTCATCGGGTGGCCGCGCCTGCCGGAACCGGTCCGGTGGCGAACAGGCCGTCGTCCAGCGATTCGTCGTCCAGGTGCTGGGTGTCCGCCCAGCCGACCAGGCTGAAGCCCTGTGGCGTCCACAGCAGGCGGTTGATGGCCGCGTTGCCCAGTGTCCAGGTGCGCGGGGCCTGGATGTGCAGGCGCGTGGCCGCGCGGTAGAGCACATCCATCACGCCGCCGTGGCCGACCACCGCGATCAGCTCGCCGGGGTGCCGGGCGGCCAGCCGCCCGACGGCCTCGACCACCCGGCGGTTCAGCGCCAGCAGCGACTCGCCGCCGGCGGGGGCGAACTCCGGATCGCGCTTGCGCCAGCGCATCGACTGGTCGGGCAGCAGGGCCTCGATCTCGGCAAAGGTCTTGCCTTCGAAGTCGCCAAAGCCGCGCTCGCGCAGGCCGGTTTCAG
>JAQGMN010000181.1 GCA_028292345.1 Polaromonas sp.
TCGAACAGCCATTCGGGCAGCCCGGCCGCTTCCTGCGCGAGCTGGCGCAGCAGCCGGGCGGGCACCAGCTGGCGCGGCTTGCCGCCGGCCAGGAAATACACCGCCCAGGCGGCATCGGCTGGCAGGGCGGCCTGCAGGTAGCGCTGCAGCGCGGCCTGCTTGGCCAGGCTGGAGGTGGTGGCGTCCAGCTCGCGGTACAGCGCGGCAAAGGCTTTCATGAAGCGCTGCCGCCGCACGCCTGCAAGCGGGTTGCTGCGGGCGCAGCTGGCGGCTCGCTGTCGGGCTGATGCGAGGGCGTAGCGGCTTCATGGCCGGCCGCCGCCTGGTCCGCAATGTCTTCGTCGCCATACTCGGTCTTGAAGCCCTGCGCATCGAGCCCGCGCTCCCGCAGCCAGCGCACCATGACCGCGACGCTTCCGTGGGTGACGAACACCCGGCCGGCGCCCGTGCCGTCAATGGCGCGCTGCAGGCCGGGCCAGTCGGCATGGTCGGACATCACGAAACCCCGGTCCACGCCGCGGCGCCGGCGCGCGCCCCGCAGCAGCATCCAGCCGCTGGCAAAACCATCCGAATAGTTGCCGAAACGCCGCATCCAGGGCGTGCCCTGGGCAGAGGGCGGCGCCAGCACCAGCGACTGGCCGATGGCGGCGGCATCCACCTCGGCCACCGTCAGCGTGGCGGGCAGGACCACCCCGGCATCGCGGTACACACGGTTCAGCGGCAGGGCCGCGCCATGCGTCACGATGGGGCCGATGCTGGCATCGACCCCGTGAAGAATCCGCTGCGCCTTGCCGAAGGCGTAGCAAAACAGGACCGATGCCCGTCCGGCTGCGGCATTGGCCCGCCACCATTGGTTGATGTCTGAAAACAGCTCCGCTTGTGAAGGCCAGCGGTAGACCGGCAGGCCAAAGGTCGATTCGGTGATGAAGGTGTGGCAGGCCACCGGCTCGAACGGCGCGCAGGTGCCGTCATCCTCCAGCTTGTAGTCGCCCGAGGCCACCCAGATCTCGCCGGCATACTCAACCCGCACCTGCGCCGAACCGAGCACATGGCCGGCGGGATGCAGCGAAATGCGAACCCCGTTGTGCATGACGGGCTCGCCGTAAGGCAGCGTCTGCAAGCTGATCTCGCCCAGCCTGGCGCGCAGGATGCCTTCGCTTTTCTCGTGCGCCAGGTAGCGCGCATGGCCGGTCCGGGCATGGTCGGAGTGGCCATGGGTGATCACGGCGCTTTCCACCGGCCGCCAGGGATCGATGTAGAAGTCACCCTGCGGGCAGTACAGGCCTTCGGGCCGGGCCACGATCAGATTCATGAAGTCGTCAGGATGAAATGGAGATTCCGGCACTGCGCCATGCGCGCAGCGCCACAACCCGACATCCTAGCGCCACTGTCCCGATCACGCCGGGCGCCGGCAATCCCATGGCCCGGGATCAGGGCTTTTTTCATGGGCATGGCAAGCGCCATGCGATGCCCATGAAAAAAGCCCCTGACTTGCGGCAGGGGCCTGGATGGCAAGCATCCGTTGCCGGACGCCTGCCGTTGCAGGCCGAGGCCTGCCTTATTGGTCTTATTTTTTCTGGCGGTATTTGCGCAGCGCTGCAATCTGCGCGGCCATGACGGCCAGCTCGGACTGGGCCATGGCGATGTCAATGTCGGTCTTGGCATTTTTCAGCGCCTCTTCAGCCAGCGCCTTGGCGGAGGTGGCCTTGGCTTCGTCCAGGTCCTTGCCGCGGATGGCGGTGTCGCTCAGCACGGTCACGCAGTTGGGCTGCACTTCGAGAATGCCGCCGGCCACGAAGACAAACTCTTCGGTGCCATCGGCCTTTTCAATGCGCACGGCGCCGGGCCGGATGCGGGTGATCAGCGGCGTGTGGCGCGGGTAGATTCCCAGCTCGCCCGCTTCGCCGGGCAGAGCCACGAACCGGGCTTCACCGGAAAAGATCGACTCTTCTGCGCTGACGACATCGACGTGGATGGTATTCATACGTGTTCCAGTTTAAAAGATGAGCAAAAGTTGGCGTTCGGCAAACCGCTCGGGGGCTTGCCAAACGCCGGCTTCCTTACATCTTCTTGGCTTTTTCGAAGGCTTCGTCGATGGTGCCGACCATGTAGAAGGCCTGTTCCGGCAGGTGATCGCACTCGCCGGCCACAATCATCTTGAAGCCGCGAATGGTTTCGGCCAGGCTGACGTACTTGCCGGGCGAACCGGTGAACACTTCGGCGACGTGGAACGGCTGCGACAGGAAGCGCTGGATCTTGCGGGCACGGGCCACGGCCAGCTTGTCCTCGGGGGCCAGTTCGTCCATGCCCAGAATCGCGATGATGTCGCGCAATTCCTTGTAGCGCTGGAGCGTGCCCTGCACCGCACGGGCGGTGTTGTAGTGCTCTTCACCGACGACAGCCGGCGACAGCTGGCGGCTGGTCGAGTCCAGCGGATCCACCGCAGGGTAGATGCCCAGCGAGGCAATGTCACGGCTCAGCACCACGGTCGAATCCAGGTGGGCAAAGGTGGTGGCAGGCGAGGGATCGGTCAAGTCATCGGCAGGAACGTAAACGGCCTGGATGGAGGTGATCGAGCCGACCTTGGTCGAGGTGATGCGCTCCTGCAGGCGGCCCATTTCCTCGGCCAGCGTCGGCTGGTAGCCCACGGCCGAAGGCATGCGGCCCAGCAGCGCGGATACTTCGGTGCCGGCCAGGGTGTAGCGGTAGATGTTGTCCACGAAGAACAGCACGTCGCGGCCTTCGTCACGGAA
>JAQGMN010000182.1 GCA_028292345.1 Polaromonas sp.
CACGGTGGCGGCGAAGGCAAGACCGGCGAAGGTCGCCATCCTGTCGATCCATGGGGTAACCTGACCAAGGGCTACCGCACCCGCAACAACAAGCGCACGCAAGTGATGATTGTTTCGCGTCGCAAGAAGTAAGGCTCGGCTATGACACGTTCACTCAAAAAAGGTCCCTTTGTCGACCTGCATCTGGTAGCCAAGGCCGACAAGGCTGTTACCAACAAAGACAAAAAGCCGATCAAGACCTGGTCGCGCCGCTCCATGATCCTGCCCGAGTTCATCGGCCTGACCATCGCCGTGCACAACGGCAAGCAGCACGTCCCTGTCTACATCACCGATCAAATGGTTGGCCACAAGCTGGGCGAGTTCGCACTCACCCGGACGTTCAAAGGTCATCCTGCTGACAAAAAAGTTGTGAGAAAGTAAGGAAAGACCATGGAAACACGTGCAACCCTCCGGGGCGTTCGTCTGTCGGTCGACAAGGGCCGTCTGGTCGCTGACCTGATCCGCGGCAAAAAAGTGGATCAAGCGCTCAACATCCTGAATTTCACGCAGAAAAAAGCTGCTGGAATCATCAAGAAGGTAGTTGAGTCCGCCATCGCCAACGCTGAACACAACGATGGCGCCGACATCGACGAGTTGAAGATCAAGACGATCTACGTCGAGCAAGGCGCCACGCTCAAGCGTTTCTCCGCGCGCGCAAAAGGCCGCGGCAACAGCATCAGCAAGCCTACGTGCCATGTGTACGTGGTCGTTGGCAACTAAGGGCAGCAGGATATGGGACAAAAAATCAACCCAACCGGTTTCCGGCTGTCCATCAGCCGCAACTGGTCCAGCCGCTGGTACGCCAACAACCGTGACTTCGCCGGCATGCTGGCCGAAGACATCAAGGTGCGCGAGTACCTGAAGAAGAAGCTGAAGAACGCTGCGGTTTCGCGCGTCCTGATCGAGCGCCCCGCCAAGAATGCCCGCATCACGATTTTCTCGGCACGTCCGGGCGTCGTGATCGGCAAAAAAGGCGAGGACATCGAAGCCCTGAAGAAGGAACTGAGCCGCCAGCTGGGCGTGCCGGTCGCCGTGAACATCGAAGAAGTTCGCAAGCCTGAAATTGATGCCAAGCTGATCGCCGACAGCATCACCCAGCAGCTTGAGAAGCGCATCATGTTCCGCCGTGCCATGAAGCGCGCCATGCAAAATGCCATGCGTCTGGGTGCCCTGGGCATCAAGATCATGTCGTCGGGCCGCCTGAACGGCATCGAAATCGCGCGTTGTGAGTGGTACCGCGAAGGCCGCGTGCCCCTTCACACGCTGCGCGCCGACATCGACTACGGCACCTCGGAAGCACAGACCACCTACGGCATCATCGGTGTCAAGGTCTGGGTCTACAAGGGTGACACGCTCGGCCGCAACGACGGCACGGGCGCCAAGATGATCGAAGTCGCCGACGAGGAGCGCAAGCCGCGCGGCCCGCGTCGCGATGCCCGTCCTGGTGACCGTCCGGACCGTGGAGCGCCTCGCGGCGCCCCGCGTGCCCCGCGCAGCGCAGTCGGTGGCAACACCGCACCGGCTGACGGCAGCGACAAGCCGGCTGAGGCGTCTGGCGCCGAAGCCCCGAACAACACCGTTAAGCGCGTCCGCAAAGCCGCGCCAGCTGCAGCAGCTGACGGTGCCAAGACCGAGTAATCGGTCTACTCACGGAGAATATAAATGCTGCAACCCGCTCGCAGAAAATACCGCAAAGAGCAAAAAGGCCGTAACACGGGTGTCGCCACCCGTGGCAACACCGTTGCATTTGGTGACTTCGGTCTCAAGTGCACCGACCGTGGCCGCCTGACTGCCCGCCAACTCGAAGCCGCACGCCGTGCGATTTCCCGCCACGTCAAGCGTGGCGGCCGTATCTGGATCCGTGTCTTTCCGGACAAGCCGATTTCCCAAAAGCCTGCTGAAGTGCGCATGGGTAACGGCAAGGGCAATCCAGAGTACTACGTGGCTGAAATCCAGCCCGGCAAGATCGTTTTCGAAATTGTCGGCGTGACTGAAGAACTGGCCAGAGAAGCGTTCCGCCTGGCATCTGCCAAGCTGCCGCTGCGCACCACGTTCGTGGCCCGCATGATTGGCCAGTAAGGGGAAATGAAATGACCAAATCTACTGAACTGCGCCAAAAAGACGTTGCCGGCCTGCAAGCCGAAGTCAAAGAGCTGCAAAAAGCCCACTTTGGCCTGCGCATGCAAAAAGCCACGCAGCAACTGACCAATGTCGCCACGCTGCGCTCGACGCGCCGCGCCATCGCCCGCGCCAAGACCATCCTGGCCGAAACTGTTCTCAAGCAAGGAGCAAAATAATGACGGAAGTTAAAAAATCCCTCAAGCGCACCTTGATTGGCAAGGTGGTCAGCGACAAGCGCGCCAAGACCGTGACGGTCCTGGTCGAGCGCCGGGTGAAGCACGAGCTGTACGGCAAGATCGTTTCGCTGTCCAGCAAGTACCACGCCCATGACGAAAAGGGCGAATTCAAGACCGGCGACGTGATCGAGATCACCGAAAGCCGTCCGATTTCCAAGACCAAGAACTGGGTTGTGACCCGTCTGGTGCAAAAGGCCGGAATCGTCTAAGTCGAAAGACTTCAGCGTCATGCCCTCTTAAAAAGGCCCACTTGTGGGCCTTTTTTGTGGGCGCCTGCTTGCCATGCAGATTGATCCGGCTTCAAAGACCGTGGCGGCGCGGCACTTCTTGCGCTGGGTGAAAATGGCGTCGCAACGCGATGTGCGTTGGAACCAAAACCAGGAGCATTCATGATTAAAGTAGGCGACACCCTTCCAGCGGCCACGTTGATGGAGTATGTGGAAGTCGAAGGCAATGGCTGCAGCCTGGGCCCGAATCCGGTCGATGTGGCGCAGGCCAGCGCCGGCAAGACGATTGCCCTGTTTGCCGTGCCGGGCGCCTTCACGCCGACCTGCTCGGCCAGGCATGTCCCGGGCTTTGTCGACAAGGCCGAGCAGTTCAAGGCGGCCGGCGTTGATGAAGTCTGGTGCCTGAGCGTCAACGATGCCTTCGTCATGGGCGCCTGGGCGCGCGAGCAGAAAACCGCCGGCAAGGTGCGCATGCTGGCCGATGGCAATGCGGCATTTGCCAAGGCGGCCGGCCTGACGCTGGACCTGAACGGCAAGGGCCTGGGCCTGCGCAGTAACCGCTATTCCATGCTGGTCAGGGATGGCAAGGTGGTGAGCCTGAATGTCGAAGGCCCGGGAAAATTTGAAGTCAGCGACGCCGAAACGCTGCTGGCCCAGGCCACGGCCTGACATCAGGCCGGAACTGCCAAGCCGCCTTTCTTTTGAACAGGCGGCTTTTTCATGGCCAATGCCTTC
>JAQGMN010000198.1 GCA_028292345.1 Polaromonas sp.
CCCGGTCCAGCGTTTCCTTGGGCATCGAGAGCTTGCGCGCCTGCTCGACCACCAGCCGCAGGCGCGCGTTGGACGCCGGGTCGGCGCCGCTGCGCGCCGCGATCATGATGTCCTTGGACAGTTTTCCAAAAATCCGGCCTCTGGCGTTTGCGGCCAGGTCCTTGCCTTTTGCTTTCCATTGCGCGCCCATGGCTGGTGTTCCTCGATGTTGTCGCGCTGTGCGGCGACGGGGTTGTTTCAGGCTGCCCCGGCCTGCGCGCCGCCATGAGAAGGCGGGGCGCATGGCCGGGGGGAATTAGGTTATACACCCAGGGATGGGGTGCCCATGGCGGCGCGGAACGGGCTGCGCCGGCAGCCGGCCGCCGGTTGCGCCAGCGGCCGCGCGGCTTTTCGGCCGGATTCGGTGCCCAATCATGCTTTTGCGCAATACGGGCCTGCACAAGCCGCTATTTTTTTAGTAGCATGACAAGGGTTCCGGTCCCTGCCGGGCCGGCAGCGCCCTGGGGTCAGTCCCCCGGCGCGGCCTGTGGCGGCGGGGCGGACGGACCCGCCGCGCCTCCCAGCAGGCGGTCGAGCAAGGCCACCAGCTTGTCGATATCGACCGGCTTGGTCAGGTGGTCGTGAAAGCCGGCCTGGAAACTCGCTTCGCGGTCGCTTTCCTGGCCGTAGCCCGTGATGGCGACCAGCGGCGGCGGATTCGCCATCTCGGCGCGTACCCGGCGCGCGACCTCGATGCCGCTGATGCCCGGCAGGCCGATGTCGAGCAGCACCAGGTCGGGCGCATCGGCCTTGATCGCCTCGACCCCGGCCAGCCCGTCATGCGCCATGCTGGGCACATAGCCCAGCGCGTCGAGCAGCATGGCCATGGTCTCGGCCGCATCGCGGTTGTCGTCGACCACCAGCACGCGCCTGCCGGCGAAGGGATCGGCGCCCTTGCCGGCTGCGGACGCGGGGGCGGGGGCGGGGGCGGGCGCGGCCGGCAGCCGGACCACGAACTCGCTGCCCTCGCCATGGATGCCCTTGCTGAAGGCGCTGACCTCTCCGCCATGCAGCACCACCAGCTGCTGCACCAGGCTGAGCCCCAGGCCCAGCCCGCCCTGGGAGCGCGCCGTGTCCTGCTCGCCCTGGAAAAACAGGTCGAACACCTTGTGCAAATGCTGCGGCGGTATGCCCGGTCCGTTGTCGATCACCCGCACCTCGGTGCTGTCGGGCATGGCGGCCACGCGCACGCTGATCCGGCCGGCGGCGGGCGTGAACTTGGCGGCATTGCCGATCAGGTTGGACAGGATCTGGATGAGGCGCGCACGGTCGCCGATGACCCACGGATCGTCTGCGTTGTGGATGTCCAGCACATGCGATTTGCGGTCGATCAGCGGCTGCACCGCCTCGACCGCCTCGTGCAGCGCGTCGATGAAGCGCACCGGACGTGCTTCCAGCTGGATCTTGCCGCTGGTGATGCGGCCGACGTCGAGCAGGTCATCGACCAGCCGGTTGAGCTGCCTGAGCTGGCGGCCGATGATCTCGCGCGTGTCGCGCAGGACCTTGGAGCCGATGTTCTCCCGCTCCAGCAGCGCCACGGCGTTGGAGATGGGCGCCAGGGGATTGCGCAGTTCGTGCCCCAGCAGCGCCAGGAAGTTCGTGATCCGCCGGCCTTCGTCCTCCAGCACGGTGACCCGGCGCCGCTCGGTCAGGTCGCGCGTGACCTTGGCAAATCCCCGGTGGCGGCCGGCGGCGTCGCTCAGGGGCGTGATGACGACGCTGGCCCAGAACCGGCTGCCGTCCTTGCGGATCCGCCAGCCTTCGTCCTCGAAGCGCCCCTCCTGCAGCGCAATGCGCAGTTCCTCGTCCGGCCAGCCCGGCGCGGCCTCGGGCGGGTAGAACACCGAGAAGTGCTGGCCGATGATTTCCGCCGCTTCATAGCCTTTGTTCTTCTGGGCGCCGGCATTCCAGCTCACGACATGGCCGCTGGGGTCGAGCATGAAGATCGCATAGTCCTTCACCCCCTCGACCAGCAGCCGAAAGCGCTCCTCGCTCAGGCGAAGCAGTTCGTCCTGGCGCCGGCGCTCGCTCTGGTCGCGGGTGATCTTGGAAAAGCCGATCAGCTCGCCGTGCGGCCCGATGATCCGGGTGATGACGATGTTGGCCCAAAAGCGCGTGCCGTCCTTGCGCAGGCGCCAGCCTTCGTCCTCGAAGATGCCGGTTTCACGCGCCATCTTCAGCCCGTGCTCCGGCCACTGGCGGTCAAGCAGCTCCTGCGGGTAGAACACGGCAATGTGCCGGCCCACCACCTCGCCGGCTTCATAGCCCTTCATCTTTTGCGCGCCGCGGTTCCAGCTCAGGATCACGCCGCCGGGGTCCAGCAGGAAGATGGCGTAGTCGGCAACGGACTCCACCAGCAGCCGGTAGTCGGCATCGGTCACGCGCCGGCTGTTCAGCGGCGCCAGCAGGTGATCGGATGCCATGTCGTTTTCAGGCGTGTCTGCCATACGGAATTCTTTCAAAAATGCTCATCGCTGTTTGCCTGCGGGTCGAATGCCCGGGGCGGCCCTGTGCGCATTTCATGCGCGCCGATACGGTCCGGCCGCCATGGGGTTTACCTGCAAATTGTGACGGATAACGCCATCGGGCCGTGGCTTGCCATGCCGGGGCGTCCCGCGGGCAGGCCAAGGCCGGCCCGCCGCCGCGCATGAAGTGATTTCAGCGACGGATGCTTACCCGTCACGCTGGCGCTTGTCTGACAGGTGCGCGCCCGCTGGCATTGCACGATAGGACTCCCGGGGCTGTCAGCGCGACGCCTCGACATCCAGGAGATTGAACGTGCCAAAACCGTACATGGCAACGTCATTGCCCGAGCACCAGGTGGCAGAACTGCATCGCCTGATGAACGAAGAAATCAAGGAAGTGGCGGTGTTTTTCACCGACCCCGACGGTTTCATCACCGTCTGGAACCGTGGCGCCGAGGAAATGAAGGGTTTCACCGCCCAGGACGCGATCGGCAGCCACCTGTCCATGCTCTACACCGAAGAGCAAAAGTCAAAAAACTGGCCCCGGCACAACCTGGACGAGGCCATAAAACACGGCTTCTACAGGGAAGAAACCTGGCGCCAGCGCAAGGACGGCAGCCTGTTCTGGGCGCAGATTTCCCTGACCGCCCTGCGCGACCACGGCGGCAAGCTGATCGGCTTTTCCAAGGTCACGCTAGACCTGACCGATCACAAACGCCTGGAGAGCTGCGTCAAGGAAAGGGAAGACACCAAGCGCATCCTGCGCGCCGCCAATGCCGGCATGTGGACCTGGCGCCCCGGAACCGGGCAGGTCGAGGTCTGCGCCAATTTCATGGGCCTGCTGGGCCACCACGGTGCCCCGGTCGACATGACGCTGGCGCAGTGGCTGGGCCTGGTGGACGCCCAGGACCGGCCGCGCGTGGCCGAGAAGTTCGCCAGGGCCGAGGCGGACGGTCCCGGCTCGCCGCTGGTGGTGGAAGCACGGATGCGCAGGCAGGACGGCAGCTGCCGCTGGTTCTACATGCACGCCGACTGGTCCCGCGAGAAGGAGGGCGATCCCTTCATCCTGAGCGGCGTGAATGTCGATATCCAGGCGCTGAAGACCGCCGGTGAAGGCCTGCGCCAGGCGGTTGTCAAGCTGGAGGAAGCCGACGCCCGCAAGGACGAGTTCCTGGCCATGCTGGCGCATGAGCTGAGGAATCCGCTGGCGCCGATCCGCTCGGCCGCCGAACTGCTGAAGATTGCCGAGCTGGACCCGGCCCAGGTGCAAAAGACCAGCGAGATCATTGCCCGGCAGGCCGAGCACATGACCGGCCTGGTGGACGACCTGCTGGACGTGTCGCGGGTCAACCGGGGCCTGGTCACGCTGGAAAAAAAGCCGCTCGACATCCGTCACATCGTCACCGACGCGGTCGAGCAGGTCAACCCGCTGATCGAGGCCCGGCGCCAGCGCCTGGCGCTGGAGCTGTCGGCCCGCCCCGCCATGGTGGAGGGCGACCCCAAGCGGCTGGTGCAGGTGGTGGGCAATTTGCTGAACAATGCCGCGAAATACACGCCCGAGGGCGGCCATCTCCTGCTCAAAACCGAAGTGCTGGCCGGCGAGGTCGTGCTCAGCGTGGTCGACGACGGCATCGGCATGGCGCCCGACCTGGCCGTGCGGGTGTTCGACCTGTTTGCCCAGGCCGAGCGCACGCCCGACCGTTCCTCCGGCGGGCTGGGGCTGGGGCTGGCGCTGGTCAAAAGCCTGGTCGAGCTGCACGGGGGGACGGTGAGCTGCGACAGCGAAGGCCCGGGAAAGGGCAGCCGCTTCACGGTCCAGCTGCCGCTGCTGGCGCGGCCCGGCCGCAACGCCGCGCCCGAATCCGGCGACGCGGCCTTGGCGGTGGACAAGCCGCTGCGCGTGATGATCGTGGATGACAACGTCGATGCGGCGCAGATGATGGCCATGTTCCTCCAGGCATCGGGCCACGACGTGGCGGTGGAATACGATGCGCGCCGGGCGCTGGAACGCGCCCGGGCCGAGTCCCCCGACGTTTTCCTGCTGGACATCGGCCTGCCCGACGTCAACGGCAACGAGCTGGCCCGTCTGATCCGGGCGCAGCCGCAGACCGCCCATGCGGTGCTCATCGCGGTCACCGGCTACAGCCACGAACGCGACCGCAAAACCGCGATGGAAGCGGGCTTCCAGCACTACCTGGTCAAACCCGTCGATCCGGCCAGGCTGGTAGGGCTGCTGGCCGGCATGGCCTGATCGGACCCGGCGGTCTGCCGATCAGAATTTGTGACAAAAACAGGCTTTTTCGCACGCCTGGCGTGCGCGGAGTGCTATGGTTTTGACTGCCGGCGAGCGGTTGTCAATTGCCAAATCCGTTGAGCCGGATGAACAGCAGCCGCTTGGCGCGGCTCAAAAAATCGCGTTCCATCGGCGACGGCAGCTTCTGGGGCTTCAGGTCGAAGTGGCAAAGGCTGCCTGTGGGCTGGGTGTCGATCGGCGACAGCGCCACGCCGTAGAACGACGTCACGACGCTGCGGTGCCCGTTTTCAATCAGGAACGGGTCCGTGGCCGAATTGGTCACGCCGAACGGTTCGTTCACCGTGATGAACCGGCTCAGGCTTTCCGACATCGCTATCGCGTTCAAGCGGGAGGCGGACTTGCCCAGCCGGTCGTAGAGGAACACGGCGCGCTGCGTCATCCCCTGGAATTTGTAGATGGCCGTGAAGCGGTGCTCGATGCGGCTGTTCAGGTATTTCAGCGCATCCATGATGCCGCCGGCATCGAGCTTGCTCTTGAGCACCGACAGGCCATGGTCCAGACCTGAAAGTGTGGAAAGCTTTAAAAATGATGGATCTGTTTCAAAATTACTCAACATGTGAGTATTTTCGTTATTTTGCGATTTGGAGCGTGTAGGACTGGGGCGGAAGGTCCGGGCAGCGCGGGGCTTCACCTGCAATGCCAACGCAGGCCGTTTTCACTCGTGCCGAAGTGGTGGGACCGTGTCCATGCGCGCGTTCCGGCGGCCCGGGAAACAGCCGGACAGCGCCCATGCCGACTGAACATCCAAAGGCAAAAAATTCACCAGGGATGGGGTAGAAAGGTTACCTGCATCAGGTTAGCCAGGCCATGGAAGCGCCGGTCGCCGGCTTGACCGGCTCCGAAATCCGCTTGCGCAAGTTCCGTTCAGCGCAGCTTGACCGAAGCGCAGCGAAGGGACTTCGCCAGGCGCCGTTCCTGCAGCCCATCCACCAGCAAAATCCGTCAGAAAATCAAGCGAAAAAGCACGCCTGCGCACTACCGGCCAGCGAAAGCAGCTATAGAAAAAATAGCAAAGTTCACTGAAACGCCACTTCCGAAAAACTCCGCA
>JAQGMN010000215.1 GCA_028292345.1 Polaromonas sp.
ATCGACGACGCGCGCGGCGGCCTCGCGCATCGGTGGGGCTGGTTCAAGTTGTGGATTGGGCGTCATGGCATGGCGCCTCACAGCGAGGTGATCTTGCGAACGGCCGCGAAACGCGCTCCGTAGGGCATCAGGCGCAGCGCCTTCATCCAGCGGGTGAAGCGCTTGGGAAAGTGGATTTCGAACTCGCCCCGGCGCCAGCCGCGCAAGATTTCATCGGCGGCCTGTTGGGGCGTGATAATCGCCGGCATGGCGAATTCGTTCTGCGCGGTCAGTGGCGTCTCGACAAAGCCCGGGCACACCAGGCTGACGCAGATGCCGCCAGCCTTCAGGTCGAGGTACAGCGTTTCGGCCAGGTTGATCAGCGCCGCCTTGGTCGGCCCGTAGGCCAGGGACTTGGGCAGTCCGGTGTAGCCGGCCACGCTGCTGATGAGGCTGATGTGGCCGGACTGTTGCGCCAGCAGGGCCGGCAGCACCGCGTCTAACAGGTAGAGCGCGCCCCGGTAGTTCACCTCGCTGTGCCTGAGCATCTCGGCCAGGTCAAAACCGGTGGCGCGCTGCTCTTTGTAGTAGCCGGCGCAGTACATCACCAGGTCGAGCTTTCCCGAGGCCAGCACGGTTTGCGCCGCGGCCTTCAGCGCTGGCCGGTCGGTGACATCGAGCGCCAGCGCCACGGCGCCCGGATGGCTTTGCACAAAGCCGGCCAGCGCATCGGCATTGCGGGCAGAGACAAACACCTTGGCGCCCGCCGCATGCAGCGCATGCGCCGTCGCCTGGCCGATGCCGCTGGACGCGCCGACCAGCCAGACGTTCTTGCCGCGCCAGTCGGGCAGAAGGGGATTGAAGGACATGGTTGACTGCTTTTTTAGTATCAATTTAATAGCTGGAAGTGCCCGTCCTGTATGCGCAGGATGCCGATTTGATGCATTATTTGGCGTGCTTTCAGCGCTTCACGAACGACAGCGTGACCTCGCCCAGCTTGATGCCGAACTTGCGCATCTCGGCCTTGTTCAGCATCACCTTGTCGTTCATCAGGTACATCCAGTCGTCGAACTGCACCTCGATGACGCGGCCATCGACCGGCAGCTTGAGCGTGTAGCCCCAGCGGAAGGCATTGCCTTTTTCCTGGCCGGCGGCCTCGCCCACCACATCGTCGGCGGTGCCAGTGAAACGGCCATCGGGCTGGCGCCTGAGCGTCCAGACGCGGCGCTCTTTGGTGCCGTCGGAATAGGTGAAGTCTTCATCGAGCACGCCGGTCTCCGCGCCGGGCGGGCCTTGCCAACTGCATTTCATGACCACGGTGAAGCGCTTGACGACCTTGCCCGAGCGGTCGGTGAAGAGGCCGTAGGCGTCCAGCGTGCCGTTGAAATACTGGCGCAGGTCGAGCACCGGCTGCTCGGCCGCATAGTCGCTGACCTGCGGGCCGGCGCAGCCCGCCAGCAGCGCGGCGGAGAGCGCGAGCGCCGGCAAGGCGCCCCTGAAAAGCCGGGTTCGTGGGGGAATGCAGGTCATGTCGGAACGCTTTCAGAAGGGTGGATCAGAAAAAACCAGGCACTGGCCGCCGCCAGCAGTTTCAGGATGCAGGGCAGCACGCAATACGCCACCACCAGCGCATCGAGCGCGCCAGCGTCGCGGCTGCCGGGTGCGTAGCCGAAAAACCCCAGCAGCGGCAGCGCCAGCCCGGCGGCCAGCGCCAGGTTGAGCTTGGTAGCGAAATTCCACCAGCCAAAGTACGCGCCTTCGGACTGGCCCGACTGGCCGTCGGCCTGGATCACGCCGGCCAGCAGCGCGCCGGGCAGCGCCAGGTCGGTGCCCAGCGCCACGCCCGACAGCGCGCAGACCAGCGCAAATGCGGCGGTCTGCCCGGCGCCGAGTTGCGTGGCCCAGGCGAACACGGCAATCGCCAGCGCCATGCCGGCCAGCCAGGTGCGCGCCAGCCCGAGCCGCCTGACCACCGCCAGCCACAGCGGAATCGACAGCGCCGCGGCCAGAAAATAGCTGCCCAGGAACAGCGGCTCCATGGCTTTGGGCGCCTGCAGCCGGTCCTGGATGAAGAACAGCACCAGCGTCGCCGGCACGGCGCTGGCAATGCCATTGAGCATGAACACCGCCAGCAGCCGGCGAAAAGCCTGCGACCGCCAGGGCAGCCACAGCGCGCCGGCCGCCGGCGCCTGGCCGGTGCGCCGCGCCACCGGCACGGGCGCCCGGCGCCAGGCCAGCCAGCCTACCAGAAGTGCTACAAAAAAGAGAGCTGTCGTCGCAGGCAGGCCAAGCGCTACCGGCGTGATCGATGCCAACACCACGCCGACCAGGCCCAGCCCTTCGCGCCAGGCGACGATGCGGCTGCGCTGCGCCTCGTTGCCGCCGAGCATCGCGCCCCACGACTGGTGCGACACGCTCAGCGTGCTGTAGGCCGCATAGGTCAGCGCCAGGCTCGCGCCGGCCCAGGCGGCGAGCGCAGCGCGCGAATCCTGCACCGCCTGCAGCGGAAAGAACAGCAACGCAAAACCCAGCGCCAGCGCCAGCGCCGCCCCCGCGCCCAGCCGCAGCACCGAAGCTGGCGAGCGCGCAAACAGCCGGTCGCTCAGCCGGCCCAGCAGCGGGTCGATCAGCGCATCGAACAACCGGGCGCCGAGCAGGATGGCGCCCAGCAGCGCCAGCGGCATGCCGAATTCGCGCGCATAGTGGTTCGGCAAAATGACGTACAGCGGCAGCGCCACGAAGGCCAGCGGCAGGCCCAGCAGGCCGTAGGCCAGGCCGTTGCGGGCGCTAAAGACGTTCGGCGTGGTCGCAGCCAGCGCCGGCGCGGCTTGCGGCGTGGCGGCCTGCGTCATTCGCCGCTTCCGGCCAGCAGGGCGTCGCGCATCCGGGGCTCGGAGGTGCCGGGCGACAGCCAGATGCCGAAGAACCGCCGGGCAAAGTCGGCGTCCAGCACCTCGCCGCTGGCCCGGCCGTTGACCCAGAAGGCCGCGCCGACGCCGGGCCGGTGAACGCCGGTGATGCGGTCGCCCTGGCGCACGTCCGGAATCACCCGCAGCAGCTCGGCCTTCCACTGCGCGGCTTGAACATCGCTGACCGGCTGGCTGCGGCGCATTTCCTTCAAGGAACGCTCGGCAATGTCGGCGGCCTGGAAATTGCGCAGGTAGTTCAGTTCCAGCGCCAGCGCCGACACGGCAAAGCCGGCGGCGCTGAAAGGCGCTGGCGCCCACAGGCGGGCATCGTAGACATCAAAACCCCAGACCGTCAGCCGCGCCTGGCCGATCAGCCGCGCGCCGGGCAGGGCGCCCAGCTCGGGCCGCGCTGGCGGCGCGCCGGCG
>JAQGMN010000217.1 GCA_028292345.1 Polaromonas sp.
AGCAATACATTGTTGGAAAATAATGTTGTGGCAAAAACAGACTGGCCGAAATTCTTGAACTCATCCGGCATCATCCAGAAGTAAGCGAAAAGTGTGCTGATCAGCATCACCAAATAAAGACAGGGAAAAATTCTTCGAGCTCTTCGCTCGTAGAATTTTGCCAATGAAAAATTGCCAGCCTGAAGCTCTGCAAGAATAATTGTAGTAATGAGATAGCCGCTGATGACAAAGAAAATATCCACGCCGACGAAACCGCCACCAAAGTATTCAAATCCCGCATGAAACAATATGACCGGAATTACAGCCAGTGCCCTAAGGCCATCTATTTCTCTTCTGTATATCATTTCCTGTCCCGCAGTTATAAAAGTTATGGATAAGGACGAACACAAGCCACGTTTTTCTATATTTTGAGAAATAGACCCATCGCCGCGGCACCGGCAGATCGAAAAATTCAAGCAACGATTTCAAAGCTAGTTAAGAACCTGGAACAACCAGTTATCGCCAGCTGCCATTCCTTTTAAAATGACAGTGGTTTATCATCGACAGGGCATGCCACTTTCTCAAGTTTCTCCTTGCATATGTTTCTGATGATTATTCTGGAAAAGGCGGCATTCCCTTCGGCAGTCGGATGAACGCCATCTCGGTAATAGCTTTCTTTCCAGTCAGGCAGATCTGCCACCTTGAACACCCTTGCGCTGCTGCCCAATTGGGCCTGCAGTTCGGGAATTCTTGAATTCAGCTGTTCATTCATTTTTACCGGATCGTGCAACTCATCCAGTCCCGGGTACATGAAAATATAAACAGGCTTATCGAAGGAATTTGAAAAATCGCGCAGATCTGCGCGCCAGTCACGCAGGCTTACGCGCAATTCAGGCTTGGGTTCAAAAGGCGGACGTGAAGCAAGCGCATATTTTTTGAACACATAGAACAAAGCCGGGAACGGTCGTTCCAAAGGATGTGTCAGCGGGGAGACCCAGCTTGAAGGTTCGCCAAAATCACCTGAATTCAACACGATGGCCACCGCATCGACTCTTCCCAGAACGTCTGGATGCTTTCGCAGATACGCCAGTTCGTTCTGCAATGCCCAGCTGCCGGCTGAAACAGGCCAGACCTGCCAACCGCTGATTTTTTCTAGTTGCGGACCCAGGCGCTCCGAATGGTTGATGGGATTGCCGCCCAGAACAATGCTGTCCCCGACCAGCAGGAGATTGAATCGCCGTGGATCGGGTTCAAAGGCGGCAGAGCCCATGCTGTATTCATTGAACCGGTAGTGCCTTGAATGCAAAAAAGCACCCGACTGGTTCGGCGCCGGAATATAACCCAGCTGGTTGTCCGCTTGATAAAGCGGCATGTCGATGATGCCTGACAGCTGAACCAGCAACTCTGCGGCTGCCAGCCCCAGGGCCAGCAGGACGCCTGCGATTTTTGTTTTTTTCATTTGGCATTGCCTCGATTACATCGTCGGGAATCAGTAAGCGGAAGCGTCCTTGAAAACCAGTCGAATGGTTTTCAAAATAATCAACAGGTCAAGCAGCAGCGACCATTTGCGCAGATAGTCCAGGTCAAAATCAACACGGGCCTGCATTTTCTCCAGGCTGTCGGTTTCGCCTCGCAAGCCGTTGACCTGTGCCCAGCCGGTAATGCCGGGCCGGACCTTGTGCCTGACCATATAGCCTTTGATCAATGTGCGGTACATCTCGTTATGCGCCACGGCATGCGGCCGTGGCCCGACGATGCTCATGCGGCCTTGCAATACATTGATGAATTGCGGCAGTTCATCCAGGGAACTCTTGCGCAGGAATGCGCCGAGCGGGGTGATGCGGGCGTCATTTTTTGTCGCCTGCCGGATGGTGCCGCCATCTTCGGTGACGGTCATGGAACGAAACTTATAAACCACGATGGGTTTGCCATCGAGTCCGTAGCGCCGCTGCTTGAAAATGACGGGTCCTGGTGAACCGGCCTTGATGGCCAGGCCAATCAACACGAGCAGCGGGGCAATGGCCATGAGTATGGCGCTGGCAAGAACAATATCGCTGCCGCGCTTGAGCCCCCCCCTGAAACCCCTGAACGGTGTGTCGCAAACCGCAATCACATCCACACCGCAGACCGAACGGCTGCGTCCCTGAATCAGGTCGGTGATGAACATGTCCGGAACAAAATAAACAGAGCAGGTCGTGTCCTTGAGGTCGTCCAGTATCTGCAGGATTCGGGGCTGCGCCGTCATGGGCAGGGACAGGTAAACCGACTGCACGCCCTGCTGCTTCACATAAGCAGCCAGGCTTTCGATTTTTCCCAGTACCCGGTAGCCTTCTTCCTGGCTGATGCGGTCCGTGCCACGGTCTTCAAAAAAGCCCAGAAAGGCGGTACCGGCATATGCAGAGCGTTCGACTTTTCTGGCCAGGGCAATGCCCTGCCGGTTCATGCCCACGATCACCATCCGGCGCGCTGCCAACGGGCTTTTTGATTTGGACATGGCACCGCGCAACACCAGCCTGGCGCTGATCTGGGACAGCGGCGCCACCCACAGCCAATTGAGAATGACGCCTTGCGAAAGGTAGGGTGTGTAAGCGCTGGAAAATGCGTCCAGCCTGCACAGCAGGGCAAGGCAGCACCAGAAAACGGCGATATTCAATATGTTTTCTTTTGCCGGCCGCTTGAACTGCACATGGCACCAGGTCGCCAGTAAAAAAACAAAGACTGAGAGCAACACATAGGCCGCACGAAGCGAACCTTCAACATAGAACGCCACCGACCACAAGGACAACACCAGCACCATGCCCAGGAAAATTCCTTCTGCCACGATGGACAGCGTATGTCTGGCGGGCTTATCCACAGACTGCTCATGGCGACGGCTCAAGGAAATGGGTTTTGTCAACATGAAATAGCCCGTAGCTGTTTTTAAACAAAAGTCTGGAGATCATCCAGCGCCAGGAAGATCAGAGGCGACCGGTAAATCCGGGTGGCACGCTCGAAAAAACAATTGCCAAAGGTTTTGCCCCTGTTTTGGCAAGATAAAAACTGGTGACAAGTTTCGACAGTAAAAACAGGTTTTTTTGTTTGGCGGAAACAAGGGGTTGTTGCTGCAGGAATCAAATTTTTTTAGGGAAAGCCGGTCGCACGACTGACAGCCAGCTTGCTTGCTGCCACTTCCGCATGGGCATGGGCATGGGCATGGGCCACTGACGATTTTCAGCATCAAATCGGCCTTTTGCGCATGTCCTGCGTGCGCTGACAGCTATCAATAAATCAACAAAATCCTGCAGTCTTGCCCTGTGTCGCCCTGGCTGTGACGATGCCAAGGCAGGGCGGCTATGCATCAGGCCTGTTCGATGGCGCCGGGATGCGGGCTCGACAGGTTTTTTTCAAACCGCTGCAGCACCGATTCACGGTCGATCTGGTGCAGCGCATGCTGCCTTCCGGCCTGGCCCAGCTGCGCGCGCCAGGGCGCGTTGCCCGCCAGTTCCAGAACCGCGCGCGTTATGCCTGCCGGGTCTTCAGGCGGCACCACTATTCCGCACAACTGGACCACGTTGGCCAGTTCCGTACCGGCAAGCGCGGTGGCCACCACCGGCCGGGCGCTGGCCAGCATGCCGGTCAGCTTGCTGGGCATGACCAGGTCAGCCGCGCCCGCCCGCTGGGGCATGAGGTGGATGTCGGCCATCGCCAGCAGATCGGGCAGCCGCGCGGCAGGCTGCAAGTCCAGAAAGCGCACATTGGGAATGCCTTCGCATTGGGCCAGCAGGTCCATCCTGCCCACGCCATTTCCGCAAAAAACAAACCATAGCCTGTCGCTGCCCTGCCGCTCTTGCGCGCACGATTGCGCCACCTGGGCCATGATTTCCAGGCCCTGCTTGCGTCCCATGTTGCCTGAATACAGCGCGACCACGGCGTCGGCAGGTATGCCCAGCTCATCGCGGTAAGCCTGGCCATTGGCTGAGATAAATGCGCCCACATCGACCCAGTTGGGAAATGCCACCAGCCGCTGGGCATCGACGCCCTTGGACAGCGCGCGCTCCAGCATGCGCTGTGAAATCGTGGAGACCACGTCAAAGCGCCGCATCAGCCAGTGCTCGCCGGCAAGCACCATGCGCTTGAGCGCCTTGCCCCTGAGCAGGCCCAGGTCGAATGCGGCATCGACTTCATAGTCAGAGATGTGCAGCCAGGCGCGCGCGCCCGACAGCCGCGCCACCGCCCAGGCCGTGGGCGCGCAAAACAGCGGCGGCTCCACCACCCACACGGCATCGGGCAGCCACAGCAGTTGCCGCAGCATCACCGGCAGGCTGCTCAGTGCGAAGCTCGCCAGGTGCAGCACGCGCTTGACGCCGCCCGGCCGCGCCGGAACCCACAAGGGGCATCTCCACACCTCGGCCCCCTTCCAGTGCTCACGCCGCCATGAACTGCCTGAGTAACCCGCGCCGACCTTCCAGTCCGGGTAATACGGCGGCGCGGTCACCACCCGCACTTCATGCCCGCGTGCGGCCAGCCAGGCGGTCATTTCGCCCGTGTACTTGCCAATGCCGGTGAGTTCAGGCGCGAAATTGATGCAGTAGATGAGGATTTTCACGGGACATGGGCGGCACATGCCGCAGTTGGGTGGAAAACGAACAGGAAATGCCGAAAGGCCAGCCCCAAAAAGCGTGCGGCCCTTTCAGCCCGAGACCGCGGCCTGGGGCGTTTTTTCCTTCATGCCGGGCTCCAGCGTTTGCATTTCACGCACCTTCAGAACAATCATGTATTCATAAATCGAACGCAGCAAGGCATAGGTGAATCCGGCCCGGCCGTCGAGAAAGCCTCGCTTGAAGATATAAAGCAGCACGAACATGACCACCGGCCGGAGCGGCGCGCGGTAATACATTTCCTTCTGGTGAAACCGCCGCTCGTTGATGCTTTTTGAAAAGAAGGCTTTCCAGACACTGAAACTGGCGCGGTTGTCTCTGTTCAGGACGATCTGGGCCGCTTCCGATGAGCTGGCCCGGTTGTGCCTGTCGAACCAGTTGCTCATGCCCTTGCTGAAAGGGAAGTGATTGAAATGCTCGTTGATTTCACCCACCGGGCCGTTGACCACCGTGATCGAATTGACCAGGCGCTCGTAATGCACCTTGTCATGCAGAAACAGGCGGATGTTGAAGGGCGAGGGCGTGACATGCTTGATCCAGGTGCCCAGAAAGTGGTCATGCCGCTGGATGCGGAAGGCCACATAGTCCCCGGCGGAGGCCACGGCCGATTCGACCGCATTGACCAGCGCGGGCGTCATGCGTTCGTCGGCATCGATGAGGTAGATCCAGGGATGCTTGAACTTGATGGTTTGCAAGGCCCAGTTGCGATGGCCGGCCTCGTCGCCGCCGTAGGGCAGCTTGTTGTCGCCATAGTCGCGTTCGATGACATGGGCGCCAAACTGCCGGGCAATGGCCGCCGTGGCATCGGTGCTCCCCGAGTCAAAAACATGGATGTCGTCGGACCAGGCCACGCTTTGCAGGCAGGCCAGGATATCAAGCTGTTCGTTCTTGGTGTGGACCAGGATAGATACGCCGGGCATTGAAAACTCCTATGTTGATGAAAATGCGCTGATAGAGATGGGCCGTCAAAGCCGCGTTGTCCATGCCAGCGAGAATTGCGACCGTTCTGCGCAGGACTGCGTTGCAGGCCAGTGTTCAAGCCGCCGCGCGGCAGGCCATGGGCTCGAGCGGCGTGGCAATGTCTTTCCAGCTGATCAGGCGTGCGCCGCGCTGGCGGGCCTGCACGGC
>JAQGMN010000256.1 GCA_028292345.1 Polaromonas sp.
GTGCTGTTCGGGCTGCCCGGCAATCCGGTGGCGGTGATGGTGACCTTCCTGGCCTTTGTGCGCCCCGCCCTGCTGCAGATGATGGGCGCCCGGCTGGAACCCGAAGTGCTGCTCAAGGCGCGCAGCATGGAAGCCATCCGCAAGAAACCCGGCCGGACCGAATACCAGCGCGGCCGGGTGACCACCGCGCCGGACGGCAGCCTGCGCGTCAGGACCACCGGCAGCCAGGGCTCGGGCGTGCTGCGTTCGATGGCCGAGGCCAACGGGCTCATCGTGCTGCACCACGGCCAGGGCAATGTGGCGGTGGGCGATGAAGTCGATGTAATGATGTTCGACGGCGCTGCCTAGCAGCCTGCGCGGCTCAGGCGGCCAGGCGCGGCTTGCTGCGGCCGACCAGCAGGTGAGCGCCGCCGGCCAGAACCAGCATCAACGCCAGCACCAGCCCCCAGACGATCCAGACCAGCGGCGACAGCCAGCCGAGCATCGGCGCGATCCAGCTGGTGGCAGCGACCACCGACCCCAGCAGTTCGCTGATGCTGGCCTTCAGGGGCTCGATGACGCCGGGCGGCAGCCACACGGCCAGCCAGTCGGGCAAGGGCCACTGCGCCATGGCCTGGGCACCCCGGATCGCCGGGTCGGCGGACGACGCGGCCAGCCAGTTGACGGCGGCGGCCAGCATGGCGGCGGCGCCGGTCCACAACAGCGCCAGAAAACCGGTCACGGCCCAGATCAGTAATTTCATCATGTCCACCTTCTCGTTTGAATGCCGGACCCGCGCAGGGCCGTCCGGTGGATGCATTTGAGCAAAAGCCGTTCCCCGGGGTTGCTGGCAGACTCAAAAGGCCAGAGAAAAATCAGGGTCAACCCTTGGTGATGCCGAGCTTGAGGCCGGCAAAAAACGCAATGGCTCAGGACCGGCTTGCGCAGGCCGACAGCGCGGCCAGCAGGGAAGGCGCGGCAAATGGCTTATTTGCCGACCAGCACCTCATGCCCGGCGGGCGCATCGCGCACCTCGGCGGTTTTTGCGCCCGGCACCGCAGCGCGGGCGAACAGCGCATACATTGTCGGCACCACGAACACCGTCAGCAGCGTGCCCAGCGACATGCCGCCCACAATGACCCAGCCAATCTGGGTGCGGCTTTCAGCCCCGGCGCCAGAAGCCAGCGCCAGCGGCAAGGCGCCCAGCACCATCGCCCCGGTGGTCATCAAAATCGGCCGCAGCCGCTGAGACGACGCCTTCACCAGCGCGTCGATCATCTCCATGCCCTGCATGCGCAGCTGGTTGGTGAACTCGACGATCAGGATGCCGTGCTTGGTGATCAGGCCGACCAGCGTGATCAGCCCGATCTGCGAATAGACGTTGAGCGAGCCGCCGCTCCACTTGAGCGCCAGCAGGGCGCCGATCATCGACAGCGGCACCGACAGCATGATCACCAGCGGGTCGACAAAGCTCTCGAACTGCGCCGCGAGCACCAGGAAAATGAACACCAGCGCCAGCACGAACACGATCACCAGCGCACCCTGCGAATTCCTGAACTCGCGCGACGTGCCGTTCAGGTCGGTGCTGTAGCCGGTCTTGAGCACCTTGGCGGCGGTCTGGTCCATGAAGGCCAGCGCTTCGCCCAGCGAATAGTCCGACGCCAGGCTGGCGGTGATGGACACCGAGCGGCGCTGGCCGAAGTGGTTCAGCTCCCGCGGCGAGACACTTTCCCGCACCTTGACCAGGCTGGACAGCGGGATCATGGCGTCGTTGCGGCCGCGCACATGGATGCGGTCGATGTCCTCGGGCGTGGTGCGGCCGCTGGCGGCGGTCTGCACCACCACGTCGTACTGCTCGGCATCGCGCTTGTAGCGGGTGACGTTGCGCCCGCCCAGCAGCGTTTCGATGGCCTTGGCCACGACTTCGACGCTCACGCCCAGGTCGGCCGCCTTGTCGCGCTCCACCTCGATGCGCAGTTCGGGCTTGTTCAGCCGCAGGTCCACGTCGGGCGAGACGATGCCGGGATTTTTGGCAATCTCGTCGAGCATCTGGCGCACCACGACGTTGAGGTTCTGGTAGCTTTCCGAGGTCTGGATGACGAAGTTCAGCGGCCGCTCGCGAAAGCCCTGTCCCAGCGACGGCGGCGTGATCGGGAATGCCGTCACGCCCGGCAGCGCATTGAACTGGGGCTGCAGTTCGCGCGCCATGTCCATGGTGGAGCGCGTGCGGTCTTTCCAGTCCACGGTGCGGTAGACCACGCTGGCCTGCGCCACGGTCGGGTTGCCGACATTGGCAAAGATGCGGTCGAATTCCTTGAACGGCTGGCCCATCTTTTCCAGTTCCTGGGCATAGCGGTTGGTGAAGTCGAGCGTCGAGCCGTCGGGCGCGTTGACGCTGGCCAGGATCACGCCCCGGTCTTCCATCGGCGAGAGTTCCTGCTTCATGGTCGGGAAAATCAGCAAAATGGCCGCGCCGCTGACCAGCATGACCGCCAGCACCCCCCAGCGCGCCTGCAGCACCCAGCCCTTGATGCGCTGGCCCGCACCAGGCGCGCCGGGCCTGGGCACGAAGCGCGCCGTGACGATCCAGCGCAGCAGCGCGCCGTAGCGGTCCGAAATGCCGGTCAGCACGCGCTCCATGGTGCTGTCGAAGCGGTTCGGCGTGGGATTGTGCTTGAGCAGCAGCGTGCACAGCATGGGCGTGAGCGTCAGCGCCACCACGCCGGACACCACCACCGCGCCGGCCAGCGCCAGCGCGAACTCGACGAACAGCCGGCCGGTGCGCCCCGGCGTGAAGGCCAGCGGCGCATACACGGCCACCAGCGTGGCGGTCATGGTGACGATGGCAAAGCCGATCTCGCGCGCGCCCTTGATGCCGGCCGAGAACGGGTCCATGCCTTCCTCGATGTGCCGGAAAATGTTCTCCAGCATCACGATGGCGTCGTCCACCACCAGGCCGATGGCCAGCACCAGCGCCAGCAGCGTCAGCGTGTTGATGGTGAAACCGGCCAGCGCCATCAGCGCAAACGTGCCGATCAGGCTGACCGGGATCGTGATGATCGGAATGATGGACGCGCGCAGCGTGCGCAGGAACACGAAAATCACCAGCGCGACCAGCAGGACGGCTTCAAGAATGGTCTGGTACACGTTCTTGACCGAGCGGTCGATGAACACCGAGTTGTCGTTGGCAATGTCGATCAGCACATCGGGCGGCAGGTCGGCCTTCAGCTGGGGAATTGCTTGCTGCACGCCTTTGGACAGATCAAGCGGGTTGGCCGTGGCCTGGCGGATCACGCCCACAGCGACGGCCGAGCGGCCGTTGAGCCGGACCGCCGTGCGCTCGTCGGCCGCGCCCTCCTCGATGCGGGCCACGTCGCGGACCCTGACCGAAAACCCGTTCACGGTCTTGATCACGATCTCGCCAAACTGCGCCGGCCGGAGCAGGTCGGTTTGCGAGGTCACGCTGAATTCACGCTGCTGCGACTCGATCCGGCCGGCGGGCAGCTCCAGGTTGCTGCGGCGGATCGCGTCCTCGACATCCTGCGTGGTCAGCCGGTAGGAAGCGAGCTTGTCGGTGTCGAGCCAGACGCGCATGGCGTACTTGCGTTCGCCAAAGATGCGCACGTCGGCCACGCCGGTCACCGTCTGCAGGCGCGGCTTGACGATGCGGTTGACCAGGTCGTTGATCTGCAGCGGCGTCATGGATTCGCTGGAAAACGCCAGCTGGATGACCGGGAAGGCGTCGGCCTCGACCTTGGCAATCACCGGCTCCTCGATCGCCTGGGGCAGGCGGTTGCGCACCCGCGAGGTGCGGTCGCGCACTTCGGCGGCCGCCGAATCGGCGTCTTTCTCCAGCCGGAAGCGCACGCTGATCTGCCCCTGGTCGGCGCGGCTGATCGAGGTGATCACGTCCACGCCGTCGATGCCGGCGATCGAATCCTCCAGCGGCTTGGTCACCTGCGTCTCGATGACCTCGGCGGACGCGCCGGCGTAGCGCACGCTGACGGTCACGACCGGCTCGTCGATCTTCGGATACTCGCGCACCGTCAGCCGGTTGAAGCTGACCGCGCCCACCAGCACGA
>JAQGMN010000279.1 GCA_028292345.1 Polaromonas sp.
GCCCAGGCCTGCGCCGTCACGCGCGACCTGGGGCTGGACCCGGCCAAGGTCAACCCCAACGGCTCGGGCATCTCGCTGGGCCATCCGATCGGCGCGACGGGCGCGCTCATCACCGTCAAGGCGCTGCACGAGCTGCAGCGCGTGCAGGGCCGCTACGCCCTGGTCACGATGTGCATCGGCGGCGGGCAGGGCATTGCGGCGATTTTCGAGCGCATCTGATTGACGGCATGCCTTTTTCAAGGCGGCATTGACATGCGTCCCAGGCCCGATGAAAAGCGGCCTGGGGCGTTTTTGCATTCCGATCCCATTTTTCCAGCGCTGCATGCCGCGCCTTGCATACGTGCCAACCCTTGATGATTGTTTTACATCAAGATGCAGCAGCAAGGCCGGACTAGACTAGACGGCGTATCTGGCCGCAGTGCCAGAACGCATCCCAAGGAGACAAACCATGCTGCCTGCCTACATCACCCATGCCGATTGCGCCCGCCATGAAATGGGCGCCCACCATCCCGAATGCCCGGAACGCCTGGGCGCCATCAACGACATGCTGCTGGTCAAGGGCCTGCTCGACTACATGCATCCCTACGATGCGCCGCTGGCCACGGTAGGACAGCTTTCCCATGCGCATTCGTCGCTCTATGTCAGCGAACTGATGGACGCGTCGCCCGCCGAGGGCTACCACAAGGTCGATCCCGACACCGACATGAACCCGTTCACCGTCACGGCAGCCCTGCGCGCGGCCGGCGCGGCCGTGCTGGCCACCGACCTGGTGCTGACAGGCGACGCGCCGAGCGCCTTTTGCTGCGTGCGCCCGCCCGGCCACCATGCCGAGCGCGACAAGGCGATGGGCTTTTGCTTTTTCAACAACGTGGCCGTCGGCATCCGCCATGCGCTGACCGAACACGGCATCGAGCGCATTGCGCTGATCGATTTCGACGTGCACCACGGCAACGGCAGCGAAGACATCTTTCGCGGCGACGAACGCGTGCTGATGTGCTCGATCTTCGAGACAGGCATCTACCCGTTCACCGGCGAAAACGCCACCGGGCCCAACATGGTCAATGTTGGCCTGCCGTCGCGCTCGGGCAGCGACAAGTTCCGCGAAGCCGTCACCGGCCAATGGCTGCCCGCGCTCGAAGCCTTCAGGCCCGAGATGATCTACATCTCCGCCGGCTTCGACGCGCACCGCGAGGACGACATGGGCAACCTCGCGCTGGTCGAGGCCGACTACGAATGGGTCACCAAGCAAATCATGGCGGTGGCCGAACGCCATTGCCGGGGCCGTGTCATTTCCTGCCTGGAAGGCGGCTATGTCATGAGCCCGCTGGCCCGCAGCGTGGCCGCGCATGTCAAGGTGCTCATTGGCGCCGACTGAACAGCCCTGCCGCATTGGCGCAGCCGCAAACCGGGGCAGGGCGGGCGGGACCATGAAGCATCGAACCTGAAAATAACAATGGAATGGAAGCCCCCTCATGGACAAACACTACCTCACCCCGCTTTTCGCCCCGCAGTCCATCGTCGTCTTTGCCGGCCAGGCTGACAACCCGGACAGCCTGACATCGCGCGCCCGGGTGCTGCACCAGGCCCTGCGCGCCCAGAAATACACCGGCACCCTTCGTTTTCTCGACATCAACACCACCGGCACGCTGGCCGACCTGGCGCAAACCGGCGCCGACCTGGCCATCATTGCGCTGCCGCCCGGGGAAGTCGCCGCCGCGCTGGAGATTGCCGGGCGCATGACCTGCCGCTCGGCGCTGGTGATCACCAGCGGCATCCATGCCGACGGCGCCGCCGAACTCAAGAAAATCGCCCGCCGCGAAGGCGTTTTCCTGATGGGGCCCAACGGCCTGGGCCTGCAGCGCCCGCACCTGCAGCTCAATGCGAGCGCCGCCGGGCCCATGGCCCGGCCGGGTTCGCTGGCGCTGGTGTCGCAGTCCGGCGCGCTGACCGCGTCCATCCTCGACTGGGCGAGCAAGAACGGCGTCGGCTTCTCGTCGGTGGTGTCTCTCGGCCCGAACACCTCGGTCGACATTGCCCAGGTGCTCGATTTCCTGGCCAACGACCGGCACACCCAGAGCATCGTCATCTACCTCGAAGGCATTTCCAGCGCGCGCCGCTTCATGAGCGCGCTGCGCTCGGCGGCCAACGCCAAGCCGGTGGTGGTGCTCAAGGCCGGGCGCCGGCCCGCCGGCAACGAGGCCGCGCAAACCCACAGCGGCGCCATCGTCGGCAGCGACGATGTGTTCGACGCCGCCCTGCGGCGCGCCGGCGCGGTGCGCGTGCGCTCGTTTGTCGAGCTGTTTTCCGCCGCCAAGTGCCTGGCATCGCGCTACCGGCCGGTCGGCAACCGGCTGGCCATCGTCACCAACGGCGGCGGTCCCGGCGTGCTGGCCGCCGACTGGGTCAATGAAATCCACCTGGAACTGGGCAAGCTGTCGCCCGAATCGGCCAGCGCCCTGAAGCTGCTCCTGCCCGAACTCGCGTCGCTGTCCGACCTGATCGACCTGTCCGAGGAAGCCACGCCCGCGCACTACAAGGCCGCCATCGAGGCGGCCGGCAAGGACCGGCAGGTCGACGGCGTGCTGGCGATTTTCTCGCCCAAGGAGGGCATCGATGCCGCCGAGGTGGCGCGCACCCTGGCCGAGGTCAAGCGCAGCATGGGCAAGCCGCTGCTGTCGTGCTGGATGGGCGATGCGTCGGTGGTGGCGGGGCGCGGCATCCTGAACGACGCGGCCATTCCGACCTTTCGCACGCCGGAAGCGGCCGTTGGCGCATTTGGCAACATCGCCTCGTTCTACAAGAACCAGCAGTTGCTCCAGCAAACGCCGCCGCCGCTCTCGACGCTGGCCAAGCCCGACATCGAGGGCGCGCGCCTGATCATCGAGAACGTGCTGGCCGAGCGCCGCAAGGTGCTGACCGAGATGGA
>JAQGMN010000282.1 GCA_028292345.1 Polaromonas sp.
GCTGGACATAGTCGGTGTAGACCTTGATGTCGAGCTCCACCCCGTCCCTGGCCAGCATCGGCTTGAGGTGCTCGAGCAATTCGGCATGCGGCGTCGGGCTGGCGCCCACCACCAGCTTGTCGGCGGCATGCGCCAGCAAAGAGGAACCCAGCAGCAGCGCGATCAATAGCTTTTTCATGATTTTCCCCAGGTAAAAAACCGACAACAACGGACTTCAACGACTAAAGTGAATGACGAGGCGGTTGCCCACCGTCTGCAGTACCTGCACCAGGATGAGCAGCAGGATGATGGTGACGAACATCACGTTCAGCTGGAACCGCTGGTAGCCGTAGCGGATGGCCAGGTCGCCCAGCCCGCCGCCGCCCACCACGCCGGACAAGGCGGTATAGGACACCAGCGCAATGGCGGTCACGGTGGCTGCGGCGATGATGCCGGGCAGGGCCTCGGGCAGCAGCGCGCCCGTCACGATCTGCCGCACGCTCGCGCCCATGGCCTGGCTGGCCTCGATGATGCCGTGGTCGACCTCGCGCAGGGCGGTTTCCACGAGCCGGGCAAAAAACGGCGTGCCGCCCACCACCAGCGGCGGAATCGCGCCGGCCACGCCGAGCGAGGTGCCGGTCAGCAGCACCGTCAGCGGAATCATCGCGATCAGCAGGATGACGAAAGGCAGCGAGCGCAGGATGTTCACGCCAAAAGAAAGCGACGCATAGGTCCTGGGCGAGGCGAGCAGCTTTCGCGGGCTGGTCAAAAACAGCACGATGCCCAGCGGCAGCCCGAGCGCCAGCGTCAGGGACAGGGCGCCGGCGAGCATCAGGAGGGTGTCGATGGAAGCCCAGCCGATGTCTTTCCAGTCCACGCCGCCGGACAGGAGGCCTTGCAGGAATTCGGTCATCAAAAGTTCTCCTCAACCACCACGCCCGCATCGGACAACTGGCGCAGGGCGGCCAGGGCCTTGCCCTTGTCGCCGCGCACCGACACCGTCAGCTGCCCGCAGGGCGTGGCCTTGATGGTGCCGAAACGCCCGTTCAGGATCAGGAAATCGACGCCGCATTCGCGCGCCGCCTGGGTGAACACGGGTTGCGCCATGGCGCCGCCCATGAACGTCAGGCGCCGCACCAGGGCATCGCCGCTCTGGCCGAGGGCGCCCAGCCCGTCGTCTTCGCCCCCGTTTTCGGCTTCCAGCACGAAATTGCGGGTGGTGGGATGCGCCGGATGCAGGAACACCTGGGTGACCGGCCCGCTCTCGACGATTTTTCCGCCGTCGATCACCGCGACCCGGTCGCAGATGGTGCGGATCACGTCCATCTCGTGCGTGATGAGCACGATGGTCAGGCCCAGCTTTTCATTGATTTCGCGCAGCAGTTGCAGGATGGACCGGGTGGTCTGCGGGTCCAGCGCGCTGGTCGCTTCGTCGCACAGCAAAATCTTGGGCTGGTTGGCCAGCGCGCGCGCAATGCCGACGCGCTGCTTTTCACCGCCGGACAGCTGCTTGGGGTATTTGTGCTTGTGCCGGGCCAGGCCCACCAGTTCGAGCATCTGGTCCACGCGGGCATCGATCTTGGCGTTGTCGCGCTCGCCCGCGATGCGGATCGGAAACGACACGTTCTCCGCCACCGTCTTGGACGACAGCAAATTGAAGTGCTGGAAGATCATGCCGATGTTGCGTCGAAAGTTCCGGAGCGCGAGCGTGTCGTAGTGCAGGATCTGCTCCCCATCGACGGTGATGTCGCCCTCGGTCGGGCGCTCCAGCAGGTTGATGAGCCGGATCAGGGTGGACTTGCCGGCGCCCGAATGGCCGATGACGCCGAAAATCTCGCCCCGCACGATGGACAGGTCGATGCCGTTGAGGGCCGGTATGACCTTGCCCTTCACGGTGTAGCTTTTATGCACGTTTCGCAGATGGATCACGGAAGCCTTTGTGTTTCAGGTTGAGTCGCGGCTTGCGCCGGCTGGCGGTGCGCTGTCGGCTTGCAGCGCGCGCCATGCCGCCCGTTCGATGCTGGCCGCATCGACCGAGAAAAATCGGCGCAGGGCGGCGCGCGTGTCGCTGCGGCCGAAGCCGTCGGTGCCCAGGGTGACATAGCTGCGTCCGGGCGGCAGGTAAGCCCGGATGCTTTCAGGCACCGCCCGCACATAGTCGGTGGCCGCCACGATGGGCCCCTGGGTGCGGTCCAGTTGCGCGGTGATGAAGGCGGTGGCGGGCTGAAAGCTGGCGGCGTCCGCATCGCCCGGGGCCGGCGCGGTGCTGGACTGCGCCTGGCGCGCCAGTTCGCTCCAGCTGGTGACGCTCAGGACCCGCACCGCCACGCCGCGCGCCGCCAGCGCCTGGGCCGCCTTGATGACTTCGGTCAGGATCGCGCCGGAGCCCATCAGGGTCACGTTTTCAAGCTTTTCAAGGCTTTTTCGCATATCCGTATTGGGTTTATAGCTACTAAATTCATAGCAACCGGCAATCACCTGCGCATGCGCCCCGACCGGCAGGTCGGGCTGGGCATAGTTCTCGTTCATCAGCGTCAGGTAGTAAAAAACATCCTTTTGCGCCACCAGCATCTCGCGCATGCCATGGTCCACGATCACCGCCAGCTCGCCGGCGAAGGCCGGGTCGTAGGCCCGGCAGTTGGGAATGGTGGCGGCGATCAGGTGGCTGCTGCCGTCCTGGTGCTGCAGCCCTTCGCCGCCCAGCGTGGTACGGCCCGAGGTGGCGCCCAGCAGGAAGCCGCGCGTGCGCTGGTCGGCGGCGGCCCAGATCTGGTCGCCGACGCGCTGAAAGCCGAACATGGAGTAGTAGATGTAGAACGGCAGCATCGCCAGGCCATGCACGCTGTAGCTGGTGGCGGCGGCCGTCCAGCTGGCAATGGCGCCGGCCTCGCTGATGCCTTCCTCCACGATCTGGCCGTCCAGCGCTTCGCGGTAGCTCAGCACCGAGCCGATGTCCTCGGGCGCGTAGCACTGCCCGACGCTGGAGTAGATGCCCACCTGCTTGAACAGGTTGGCCATGCCGAAGGTGCGCGCCTCGTCGGCCACGATGGGCACGATGCGCGGACCCAGCACCGGGTCTTTCAGCAGGCCGCCCAGCATGCGCACGAAGGCCATGGTGGTGCTCATTTCCTTGCTAGCG
The DNA here is from genome assembly GCA_028292345.1 of Polaromonas sp. Taxonomy (GTDB): domain Bacteria; phylum Pseudomonadota; class Gammaproteobacteria; order Burkholderiales; family Burkholderiaceae_C; genus Polaromonas. Next base: position 3,119 of record JAQGMN010000282.1, read on the forward strand.
GGCTGCAGCGCGAAGGTGGCGTACTGCGCCAGCGGCGGCACCGGCAGCGCGGCGCAGTCGGTGTCGCGCCGGGGCAGGTAGCCGCCCAAAGCCTGGCGGCGCGCATGCAGGTACTGCATTTCCGGGCTGTCTGCGGGCGGCTTGTAGAAAGACAGCGAAGTGGCCTGCGCGTCGCTCAGGGGCAGGTTGAAGCGGTTCCTGAACTCGATCAGTTCGCCGCCGTCGAGCTTTTTCTGGCTGTGGGTGGTCATCCTGCCCTGCCCGGCCTTGCCCATGCCGTAGCCTTTCTTGGTGTGCGCCAGGATCACCGTCGGCTGGCCCTGGTGGGCGGCCGCAGCCGCGTAGGCCGCATGGATCTTGACCAGGTCGTGGCCGCCGCGCTTCAAGCGGTCGATCTGCTCGTCGGTCATGCCCTGCGCCAGGCGGGCCAGCTCCAGGTTCTGGCCGAAGAAATTCTCGCGGTTGAAGCGACCGTCCTTGGCCGCGAAGGTCTGCATCTGGCCGTCGACCGTGTGGGAAAAGGCCTGGGCCAGCGCGCCAGCCGTATCGCGGGCAAACAGGCCGTCCCAGTCGCTGCCCCAGACCAGCTTGATGACGTTCCAGCCGGCGCCGAGGAACAGCTTTTCCAGCTCGTCGATGATGCGCCCGTTGCCGCGCACCGGCCCGTCGAGCCGCTGCAGGTTGCAGTTGACGACCCACACCAGGTTGTCCAGCCCCTCGCGGGCAGCCAGCGTCAGCGCGCTCATGCTTTCAGGCTCGTCCATCTCGCCGTCGCCGAAGACGCCCCAGA
>JAQGMN010000319.1 GCA_028292345.1 Polaromonas sp.
CGACTGCCTGATCGAACTGCCGCCCGGCTACCCGGACAAGACCGCCGAAGCCGAGGTGGTCGGGTTTGCCGGCGACCGCATCCTCTTGATGCCGCTCAGCGCGGTGGACGGCCTGCTGCCGGGCGCGCGCGTCTATGCACCCGAGTCGCCAGCCGGGGCGGGCGGCGCCGGTCCGCGCATCAAGCGCCTGCCAGTGGGCGAAGGCATGCTGGGCCGCGTGGTCGATGCCTCGGGTCGGCCGCTCGATGGCCTCGGGCCGCTCGATGTCGACCAGGAAGTGCCGCTGTCGCGGGCGCCGGTCAACCCGCTGACCCGCGCGCCGATCAAGGACGTGCTCGACGTGGGCGTTCGCGCGATCAATGCCATGCTGACCGTGGGGCGGGGCCAGCGCATGGGCCTGTTCGCCGGCTCGGGCGTGGGCAAGAGCGTGCTGCTGGGCATGATGGCGCGCTACACCAGCGCCGACGTGATCGTGGTCGGCCTGATCGGCGAGCGCGGCCGCGAGGTCAAGGACTTCATCGACAACACGCTGGGCAAGGAAGGCATGGCCCGGGCCGTGCTGGTGGCCGCGCCCGCCGACAACTCGCCGCTGCTGCGCCTGCAGGGCGCGGCCTATGCCACCTGCCTGGCCGAGTATTTCCGCGACCGGGGCAAAAGCGTGCTGCTGATCATGGATTCACTGACCCGCTATGCCATGGCCCAGCGCGAGATTGCGCTGGCGGTGGGCGAGCCGCCGGCCACCAAGGGCTATCCGCCGTCGGTGTTCGCCAAGCTGCCGGCGCTGGTCGAGCGCGCCGGCAACGGCGAGATCAATGCCGAGGGCCAGGGCGGCTCGATCACCGCGTTCTACACCGTGCTGACCGAAGGCGACGACCAGCAGGACCCGATTGCCGACTCGGCCCGCGCCATCCTGGACGGCCATGTGGTGCTGTCGCGCAGCCTGGCCGAATCGGGCCACTATCCGGCCATCGACATCGAGGCGTCGATCAGCCGGGCGATGACGGCGCTGATCGAGCCGTCGCAGTTCGAATCGGTGCGCTCGGTCAAGCAGATGCTCTCGCGCTACCAGCGCAACCGCGACCTGATCAGCGTGGGCGCCTACGCGCCCGGCCATGACGCGCAGCTGGACAAGGCGATTGCGCTGTACCCAAAAATCGAAGCCTTCTTGCAGCAGACGATGGACGAGCGCGCCGACTATCCCGCGTCCGTCAGCCAGCTGCATGGCATTTTCAATGTCCGCTAGCCCTGCCCTTCCCCCGACCAAAGCACACCATGCCTGAAAAACTTCCGCTTGCCACGCTCATCGAACTGGCCCAGACCAAGACCGACGACGCCACGCGCCGGCTGGGCCAGCTGCAAAATGCCCAGATCAGCGCCAATGCCAAGCTCGACATGCTGGTGCAGTACCGGCAGGAATATGTGGAGCAGTTCAACATCCAGCTGCAGGCCGGCCTGGCGGCGTCGCAGTTGCGCAACTTCCAGAACTTCATCGGCACGCTCGACGGCGCCATCGAGCAGCAGCGCGCGCTGACCCTGCAGGCCAACACCCGGCTGGGGCATGGCCGCACCGACTGGCAAACCAGCAAGCGGCGACTGACCTCGTTTGGCACGCTGGCGGACCGGGCGCGCCTGTTGGAGCTGGCGGTGGCCGGCAAGAAGGAACAGCGCGAAAGCGACGAGCGCTCGGCCAGGCAGTTTTTCCTGCGCGCCACGGCAACAACCCACTAACGCCTCGGTCCAGGGAGCTTTTCATGACTTTCATTCTTTCATCTCCAGCCGCCGCGCCCGCAGCGCCAGCCAGCGCGGGCAGTCGGGCGCCCGCGCGCTCCGGCGGCCAGGACCCCGGCCAGCCGGGCAGCTTTGGCGAGGCCATGGCCCGCTCGCGCGAAGCCGGTCAGGAAAAGGCAGCGGAACCGGCTGTCAGGCCCGCCCCGTCCAAGCCCGTTCGCCGTCCGGCGAATGATGAAAAAGCGCCTGCGCCAGACAGCGTCAATCCGATGGCAGGGTTGCTGGCAGTCCCGCTGGAAAGCCGGCTTGTTGCCGCCGCCATGCCGGACGGCGCCGCTGCCGCAATTGCCGCTGGCCCTGCCGGAAACCCAAAAATACCTGCCGATGCCGGTCTGAACGGCCTGAACGGTCTGCCGGCAGCAGCGCCAGCGGCGCCAGCGGCGCCAGCTGGGCTTGCCGGCGCATCCGGCATCGTGTTGGACACGGACGCCCGGGCGGTGCTTGTACCGGGTTTTACCGCCGCTGCATCCCAAGGCACAGACCTTGCTCCGGCCCGGGAGGCGGTGGTCAGCAACGGCATGGCCATGGCATCGAATCCGCTCGCCCAGGCGGTGCCTGCTTCGGATGTTGTCACCGTTGCTCCCATAGGCACAGACCTTGCGCCGGCCCCCGCCCGGGAACCAGGGACCAGCAACGGCATGCCCGTGGCCGCAGATCCGCGCGCGGTGATTGCGCAAGCCGATGCAGCCGGCGCAGGCCAGCCGGATTCGTCGTCCGGGCAAGGCGGCGACGGTCTTGACAGCGCCGCCGCAGCACACGAAGGGCGCGCCGAAGCGCCGCTGCAAGGCACGGACACGGCGTTTTTCACAGGCACGGGCGCACTGGCAGTGCCCGCAGGCGCTGCGCTGCAGCAGCCGGGCAGTCTGGCGGCGCAGAACGCGCCTGTGGCGTCGGCACTGCTGGCGCCCGACGTGGGCAGCAGCGAATGGGGCAAGGCACTGGGCCAGCAGGTCATCCACCTGAGCGCGGCCGACCGGCAGGTCGCCGAACTCCAGCTCAATCCGCCCGGCCTCGGACCGCTGAAGGTCACGCTGAGCATGAACGACCACCAGATGCAGGCGGCTTTCGTTTCGGCACATTCGTCGGTCCGCACGGCCGTGGAAGCGGCCTTGCCGCAACTGCGGGCGCTGCTGGCGGAAAACGGCATCAGCCTGGGCCAGACCTCGGTCGGCGCCGACAGCCAGTCGCAGACAGCATTTGCCAACGGCCAGGGCGATGCCGCCGGCTCCCCGCCACGCGCAAGCTACCGAGGCCGGGAGGCCGACAAGGCCGCGCTTCTTTTCTCCGCCCAGCCGGCCGCGGCGCAGCGCCGCATCGGCCAGGGGCTGCGCATTGACACCTACGCCTGAGCCGGCCTGCAGGGATGAGTTCCCGGCGGGCTGCAAACGCCTGAGTTGAAGCGCTTTACCCCTTTTTATCAAGCCATGAGGGCAGGCCCTTCTGGCCAACAATGGCCATTCCACCTAACGCACATCTCCTCATGGCCACCAGCACAGAAACCGCCACTCCCGGCAAAAGCAAAAAGAAAATCATCGTCATGGGTTTGCTGGCATTGGCATTGGCAGGCGTGGGCGGCGGCGGCTACTTCTTCATGAAAAGCAAATCCGCGCCGCAACACAAGGAAGTCAAGGCAGAAGCACCGATCTTCTTTGCGCTGGAGCCCTTCACCGTCAACCTGCAGCCCGGCGGCCGCAACCGTTTTCTGCATGTCGCCGTGACGCTGAAAATGGCCGATGCGGCATCGCAGGCGCAAATGACCCAGTATTTGCCCGAAGTGCGCAGCCGGGTGCTGAGCACGCTGTCGAACCGCGAAGCCGAATCCCTGGCGACGCCCGAGGACAAGACCCGGCTGAGCGGCGAAATCATGCAGTCGCTGGGCCAGCCTTTCGGCCCGAACACACCGCAGCAAAAAATAGCCAGCGTGATGTTCACCACTTTCATGCTGCAGTGAATCTGCCCGAATGAAATTTTTCCATGGCTTATGAACAGCAGCTGTCCCAGGACGAGGTCGATGCCTTGCTCCAGGGTGTCACGGGCGAGAGCGATACGCCTGCTTCGCCCCCTGCTGGGGCCGGCCAGGAATCGGGGCCGCCGGCCTACCGCTTCGGCACCGACGAGCGCATCGTGCGCAGCCGGATGCATACGCTGGAAGTCATCAACGAGCGTTTTGCTAGGCATTTGCGCGGCGCGCTGCTGACCTACATGCGCCGCAATGCCGACATTTCAGTCGGCGCGATACAGATCCAGAAGTACAGCGACTTCATCCGCAACCTGCCGGTACCGGCCAATATCAACCTGATCCAGATGAAGCCGCTGCGCGGCACGGCGCTGTTCGTGTTCGACCCGAAGCTGGTGTTTCTGGTGGTGGACAACCTGTTCGGCAGCGACGGCCGCTACCATGTCCGGGTCGAAGGGCGCGACTTCACGCCGACCGAGCAGCGCATCATCAAGCGCCTGCTCAACCTGAGCCTGGAAAGCTACGGCAGCGCCTGGCAACCGGTCTATCCGCTCGACTTCGACTATGTGCGCTCCGAAATGCATGCCCGGCTGGCCAATATCGTCACGCCCAACGAACTGATCGTCAACACCACCTTTCACATCGAGTTCGGCCCCGTGGGCGGCTCGCTCAATGTCTGCATTCCCTATTCGATGATCGAGCCCATCAGAAGCCTGCTGTCGAATCCGCTGCAGGACGAGATCGAGGTGGACAAGCGCTGGGTCAAGCAGCTGACGCAGCAGGTGCAGAGCGCCGATGTCGAGCTCAAGGCGCAGTTCCTGACCGTGCAGTCGAGCATCGGCCAGCTGCTCAAGCTCCAGGTGGGCGATGTGCTGCCGGTCGATATTCCCGAGACGGTGCTGGCGCGGATCAATGGCGTGCCCGTCATGGAATGCAGCTATGGAATGTCCAACGGCCGCTATGCCCTCAGGGTGCAAAAAATGATCAAACACCAATACCTAGACTCAAGCAAGGCAAACGAACATGAGTGATCTCGACAAGTCCGACCCGGTGGACGACGCGATGGATGACTGGGGCAGCGCCATGGCCGAACAGGCGTCGGCTTCGGCGCCCCAGGCGGCGCCAGCAGCGCCAGCGCTGTCAGCCGCCGGCCGGGTGTTCCAGCCGCTGCAGGGCCAGGCGGGGATGGACGGCGGCCAGGGCGACATCGACCGGGTGCTTGACGTGCCGGTGCAGCTGACGGCCGAACTGGGCCGGGCGCGCATCACCATCAAGAGCCTGCTCCAGCTGTCCCAGGGGTCGGTGGTCGAGCTCGACGGCCTGGCCGGCGAGCCGATGGACATCTTCATCAACGGCTACCTGATTGCCCAGGGCGAGGTGGTGGTGGTGAACGAGAAGTTCGGCATCCGGCTGACCGACATCATCACCCCGTCCGAGCGCATCCAGAAGCTGAGCCGATGAAAGCGCGGCCGCTCCTGCAGGCAGCGGCTGCTGCGCTGCCGGCATTGTCCTGGCATGCCGCCCATGCGGTGCTGCCCACCGTGGCAAGCCCAGCTGCCGAGCCGCATCGCTCGTTCGCGGCGGCCGGGCTGCTGCAGGCCGGCCTGGGCCTGGCGGTGGTCATCGGGCTGATCTTTCTGTTTGCCTGGGGGGCCAGGCGCCTTGGCCTGCAGCCTTCGGGCAACGGCAAGCTGCTCAAGGTGGTGTCCAGCGCGATGGTCGGCCAGCGCGAACGCGTGGTGGTGGTGGAAATCGGCGATGCCTGGCTGGTGCTGGGCGTGGCCGCCGGCCAGGTGCGCGCGCTGCACACCATGCCGGCCCAGGGCCCGCCTGAGACGCAGGCCACGCCTGCCGTGAACGGGTTCGCTGCCGCAGGCGCTTTTTCACAAAAGCTGCTGGAATCCATCAACAGGGTCAACAAGCCGGGAAAGCGCACCTGATGGACAAGCGGCGAATCTATTTTCCGGGACGTTTTCGGCGGAAATTCCGGGAGCACACGGCTTGGCTGCTGCTCACCCTGGTGCTGGTGTGGCTGATGATATGGCCGGGCCTGGCATCGGCCCAGGGCCTGCCCGGCATCACCAGCACGGCCGGGCCGGGCGGCGTGCAGACCTGGTCGCTCAGCGTGCAGATGCTGGTGCTGATCACCTCGCTGTCGTTTTTGCCGGCGCTGCTGCTGTCGATGACCAGCTTCACCCGCATCCTGATCGTGCTCGGCCTTCTGCGCACCGCCATCGGCACGCAGTCGTCGCCGCCCAACCAGGTGCTGGTCGGGCTGTCGCTGTTCCTGACGTTCTTTGTCATGTCGCCGGTGTTCGACAAGGTCTATGCCGACGCCTACAAGCCGTTTTCGGAAAACACGCTGAGCGCCGAAAAGGCGCTGGAGCGCGGCGTCGAGCCCTTCAAGCAGTTCATGCTCAAGCAGACCCGCGAAGCCGACCTGGCGCTGTTTGCCAAGCTTGCCAAGGTGGGCAGCATGGACGGGCCGGAGCAGGTGCCGCTGCGCATCTTGCTGCCGGCCTATGTGATCAGCGAGCTGAAGACCGCGTTCCAGATCGGCTTCACCATCTTCATCCCCTTCCTGATCGTCGACCTGGTGGTGGCCAGCGTGCTGATGTCGATGGGCATGATGATGGTGCCGCCGGCCACCATTTCGCTGCCCTTCAAGCTGATGCTGTTCGTGCTGGTCGATGGCTGGCAGCTGCTGATCGGCGCGCTGGCGCAGAGCTTTTACCTGTGACCGGACTGACATTGGCATGACCCCTGAATTCGTCATGAGCATGGGCTATGAAGCCATGAAGCTGGCCCTGCTGCTGGCCGCGCCGATGCTGCTGGTGGCGCTGGTGACCGGCCTGCTCATCAGCCTGTTCCAGGCCGCCACGCAGATCAACGAGGCGACGCTGTCCTTCATTCCCAAGCTGCTGGCGGTGTTTGCCACCGCCGTGATCGCCGGCCCGTGGATGCTCGGGCTGGTGCTGGACTACATCCGCGCCCTGTTTTCCTCGATTCCGCAACTGGTGGGCTGATGCCGCCGGTCTTTTCCGTCACGGCGGACCAGCTCAACGTCTGGCTGGTGGCATTTTTCTGGCCCTTTGTGCGCATGCTGTCGCTGGTCGGAACCGCGCCGCTGTTCAGCGAAAAATCGGTGTCGCGCACCATCAAGGTCAGTCTGGCCGGCCTGATGGCAATCGCCATCGCGCCCACGCTGGGCCCGCTGCCCTCGGTGCCGCTGGTGTCGGCCGCAGGGCTGTGGATCGTGGTGCAGCAAATCCTGATCGGCGCGGCCATGGGCTTTTCGATGAAGATGGTGTTTGCCATGGTGCAGGCCGCGGGCGAATACACCGGCCTGCAGATGGGCCTGTCCTTCGCGTCCTTCTTCGACCCGACCAGCGGCGGCAACACCATGGTGCTGGCGCGCTTCCTCAACGTCATGGCGATGCTGGTGTTCCTGGCGGTCGATGGCCACCTGGTGCTGATCGCCACGCTGGCCGAAAGCTTTCAGATCCTGCCGATTGCCGACGCGCCGCTGTCGGCCGCCGGCTGGTTCCTGCTGGCGTCGGCGGGCGGCCAGGTCTTTCTGGGCGGGCTGATCCTGGCGCTGCCCTTGATTGCCACGCTGCTCACGCTGAACCTGGCCATGGGCATTTTGAACCGCGTGTCGCCCCAGTTCAGCATTTTTGCCGTGGGCTTTCCCATCACGCTGCTGGCCGGCATTGCCATGCTGCAGTTGCTGATGCAGTACCTGGCGCCCTTCCTGGAGCCCCGGTTTGCCGCCAGTTTCACCTCGATGCTTGAAATTTTGCAAGGTTTACGGCCTTAGCGCACGGCTGGCGGGCATTGTCAGCTATGTTTTTAATAGCACATCCAGGCCGACTCCTCTACAGATAGTTGAACAGCGAAATCTGCTGGATCTTGACGAAGGTTTGCTGGCTCGCCTGCAAGGCGGTCTGGCGCTGGTAGAACTCGGCGATGGCGCTGCTGTAGTCCAGGTCCTGCAGGTCCGACAGATAGCTCTTGTCATACAGCGTGCGGTTGTCCGCGGTGACCTCCAGCGTGTCCAGTTCCTGCAGGCGCGAGCCGACCGAGGAGCGGACCGTCAGCACATTGTCATGGGCATTGGTGATCTTGCGGTTCGCGGTGCTCAGGGCATTGAGCACCAGCGCCTGGTTTTCGGGGCCATCCACCGGCGTCCTGAGCGCATTGATCACATCGCCGATGGCGGCAAACACGTCCGAGCCGGCATTTTGGGCGGTGGCCACATTGATTTTGTCGCCCGCGGCGGGCGTGCCGCTGATGCTGATCTGCAGCCCGCCAAACGCAATGGCGCTGCCCGGCGTGAAAGGCGTGGCGGCCACCAGCGAGGTTGGCGGTACCGACACGGTGTCCACCTGGTAGCTGCCGGCGGTGGGAAAGCTGATGACGAAATCCTTGCCGTAATTCACGTTGTTCGGGTCGACCACCGACGTCGAACCGAATACGCCGCTGCCGGTGTTGCCAGCCGGAGCCGACGCCACATAACCCGCGCCTGACTGCACCGACATGAAAATACTTCGGCCGTCGTCCGTCCCGGCCATCTGCCGCGACACATCGACCTGCACCTGCCGCTGGCCCTGGTCGCCGATGTACGCGATGCCGCCGCCCGCCTGGCGCACAAAGGGTGCGCTGCCGCTGCGAAAGCCGGCGAACAGGAACTGGCCGTTGCCGTCGTCGGTGTTGGCCAGGCCCTGCAGCTGGTCCAGGTTGCTCTGCAGCGTGGTGGCAATGGTGGCCCGGTCGGCGTCGGTCATCGTGCCGTTGCCCGCTTCGATCAGGCTGCTCTTGATGTTCTGCAGCAAGCTGGTGACGCTTTGCAGGGCATTTTCTTCCAGCGACAGGGTCTGCACCGCATGGTTGCGGCTGGCTGAATACTGTGCCGTGAGCGAGATCGACTGGGAAATGGCCAGCGCGCGGGTGGCGCCGAGCGGATCGTCCGAAGGCGACAGGATCTTGGTTCCCGCGCCAAGCTGCTGCTGCACGCGCAGCAGGCTGCTCTGCTGCGAGCCCATGCTGGTGCGGCTTTGCTCGTAAAAGGTCTGGGTGCTGATGCGCATGGGAGGCTCCTGGGGTGCGTTTAGCGGATGCCCAGCACCGCATCGAACATGGTCGAAGCGGTCTGGATCACCTTGGCATTGGCTTGGTACATCTGCTGGAACATCAGCAGATTGGCGGTTTCCTCATCCTGGTTGACGCCCGACACCGACTGCTGGGCGGTGCGGATCTGCAGCGTCAGGCTGGACTGGGCGGCGCCCGATATCTGCACCTGCCGGGCCTTGTTGCCCACCGTGCTGACCAGTTGCGCATAGGCATCGTTGAAGCTGGCGGTGCCGCCGCCCATGGTTTTCTTGTTCTGCAGCGCGCCGAGCAGCAAGGCATTGCTGCCGTCGGACACGCCGCCGGTGGTGCCGGCAAACGGTGAACCGGCGGCGGCCACTTCCGCAGGGTCGGTCAATACCACTGCAAAATCGCGGGCACCGGCGCGTGTGGGCTGAACCAGCCAGGAGTCGCCTGCTTCGGCGCCAGTGAATGTCAGTTTCAGGCCGTCATACGCACCTGTGGAATCAGCGCCCACCGTGGTGTTGTCAGACAGGCGCGTCACCTTGAAGTCCCCTGACCCCATGGCATCGACCCGGTAATCGCTGGTGGTCAGCTTGCCGATGTCGGCAAAGCTTGGCGTCAGGGTGCCGGCATTCGTGACATTGGGAAGAACGGCGGGGCTGGCTTGCGAAAAGAAGTTCTTGCCCTTTGCGCCATTCAGGTCATACCCAGCCATGTGCTGAGCATTAAAAGTATCGGCCAGCGAAATGGCGATGCGGCCCAGCGCGTTTTGCGCAGTGGACAGCGTTTCGTTTCGGAACTGCAGCAAGCCGCCGATCGCGCCGCCGGTGATCATGCCCTCCTGCAGCTGCACGGCCGTTCCGGCATTGTTCACCGTCGCCAGGGTGGTGCGCGTCGGATCGATGCTGGAACCGACGGCCGCAAGCGTGGTGGCCTTGTCGCCCAGCACCAGCGTCTGGCCGTTGCCGATAAACACATTGAACTGGCCACCATCCTGCACCACCACCTTGGTCCCGACCAGCTTGCTCAGGTCGCTGACCAGCTGGTCGCGCTGGTCGAGCAGGTCATTCGGCGCCTGGGTGCCCGAGGCATTGCCGAACATCGCCACCTGCTTGTTCAGGCTGGCGATTTGCCCGGCGTAGGTATTGATTTGCTCGACCATGCCCGACATCTGGCCGTTCACATTGGCATTCAGGCCGGTCAGGTAGTGGTCCATCGACCGGAACTGGTTGGCCAGGGCCTGGCTGGAACTGATCAGCTGCTGCCGGGCCGAGGTGTCGGCCGGGGTGTTGGCCACCGCCTGCACATGGGTGAACAGGGTCTGCATCTGCGGCGCCAGGCCGGCCGTCTGGCTGGCCAGCAGGTTGTCGATCTGGCTGATCTGCGTGCCATAGGTGGTCAGCGACTGGTTCATCGACTGGGCCTGGTTGAGTTGCGACGTGAGGTATTCGTCGTAACTGCGGCTGACGTTGGTGACCTGGGCGCCGTTTCCGAAAAATCCCACGCTCGGGACGTACGAGCCGCCACTCGCGGAAATCTGCGCGCTTTGCCGGCTATAGCCCGGGGTATTGACGTTGGCGGTGTTGTGACCCGTCGTCACCAGGGCCGCCTGCGCGGCATTCAGACCGCTAAGCCCGGTATAAAACATGCTGTTTGACATAAACCTGATTTCCTGAAACAACGACCTGGAGCCATAGGCTTTTGAGAGCCTCCATGCTGGTTAACGGCAATCCGCCAGAAAAACTTGAGCATGCAATGAACCGAACTTGTAACCATTAATTTCTCGTGCCCAAGCCAGGCGCTGCCGTTTTGCAAACCACTATGACAAGCCCATCCAGTTGGCGCTACCGGTCCAGCTTCGCACCAGCGAATCAACGGTTGCCGCATCTGCGGCATAAAGATCGAATGCGCCGGAAGGGTTGAATTTTTCAAAAATCATTCTGGTTTCATCGTTCCAGGTCAGCAAGCCCATGGACCAGCCGGGAAATGCACGCTCGGAAA
>JAQGMN010000344.1 GCA_028292345.1 Polaromonas sp.
CGGGGCGCCACCCAGATCACCGCGATGGACCTGCTGGCCCATGCCGGCGAAAGCCATGCCGAAGGCGGGCGGCTGAGCGCGCCCATGCCGGGCAAGATTTTGTCGTTCTCGGTCAAGGCCGGCGACACGGTGAAGAAGGGCCAGCCCCTGGCGGTGATGGAAGCGATGAAAATGGAGCATACGATTGCCGCACCGGCCGACGGCGTGGTCGAGGAGCTGATGTACGCCCCTGGCGACCAGGTGAGCGAAGGGGCCGAGCTGCTCAAAATCACTGTCTGAACTTAATGAAAGCCTGAATGCGCATCCTTTTTTGCTGTACCGGTACCAAAGCCCAGCCCTGGCTCGAAGGCTTTCGTGCCACCTTTCCCGGCGCCGAGGTGGACATCTGGTCAGCAGGCTCGCCGCCTGCCGACTATGCCGTGGTCTGGACGCCGCCGCAGCAGTTCATCGACGAGCAGACGCAGCTCAAGGGCATCTTTAACATCGGCGCCGGCGTCGATGCCCTGATGGCGCTGCGCCTGCCGACCGGCGTTCCGGTCGTGCGGCTGGACGACGCCGGCATGTCGGTGCAGATGGCCGAGTATGTCTGCCATGCGGTGATCCGCCATTTCCGGGAGTTTGACGGCTACGAGGCGGATGCGCGGCAGGGCCAGTGGGGGTACCGCAAGCCGCGCCTGCGCGCCGATTGTCCGGTCGGCGTGATGGGGCTGGGCATTCTGGGCGAGCGGGTGGCGCGGTCGCTGGCGCAGTTTGACTTTCCGGTCAGGGGCTGGAGCCGGTCGCCCAAGTCCATCCCTGGCGTGCAGTGCTTTTCAGGTGAAGCCGGCTTCAACGGGTTCCTGGCCGCCAGCCGCATCCTGGTGTGCCTGCTGCCCCTGACGCCGGACACCGAGAACATCCTGCGCCAGGACACGCTGGCCCGCCTGCAGCCGGGCGGCTATGTCATCAACGTGGCGCGCGGCAGCCATCTGGTCGACGACGACCTGATCGCGCTGATCGACAGCGGCCACCTGGCCGGCGCCACGCTGGATGTGTTCCGCACCGAGCCGCTGCCTGCGGCGCATCCGTTCTGGACGCATCCCAAAATCACCGTCACGCCGCACACCTCGGCGCGCACGCTGCGCGAGGAAAGCATTGCCCAGATTGCCGGCAAGATCATGGCACTGCAGCGCGGCGAACCCGTGGCCGGCGCCGTCGATCCGGTGCGCGGCTATTGATCCGGCCGGTTTCGCCCCAATTGGCTTAATCCATCGCAGGCCGTGAAGGGTGCTTTTTCATGGAACCTGCGCCGGCTGGCTTTCGGGTTTTTCGCCGCTTGCATTCCAGGCGACTGCAGGGTAAACGCCTAGTCGCCGAGTAAGTAGACGGTAAGTCCTCCTCCTTAACCTTCCCCTCACGAAATTTACTCAGAGGAGATAGCGATATGGAAGATGACTTAGTCCAGCGGATTGCAAGGAATCCGAAATACCAGGAGCTCAAAGCCAAGCGCACCAGCTACGGCTGGTGGCTCACGCTGGCGATGATGGTCGTGTACTACGGCTTCATTTTGCTGGTGGCCTTCAACAAGCCCTTTTTGTCCCAGCGGATCGGCGAGGGCGTCATGACCGTGGGCGTGCCCATCGGCTTTGGCGTGATTGTCTTCACCATCGTGATCACGGCCATTTACGTCCAGCGCGCGAACAAGGAATTCGACGACCTGACGGCAGAAGTTACCAAGGCGGTGCTCAAATGAAACTCAAATCTGACAACCTGCGGCGCTTCCTGACGCTGCTCGCCCTCTTTGGCGTATCGGCCGCGGCCTGGTCGGCCGGCGGGGACCTGGGCCAGTCTGAAAAGCAGGCCACCAACTGGACGGCCATCGGCATGTTCGCCGCCTTTGTCGTTGCCACCCTGTTCATCACCAAGTGGGCCGCGTCCAAGACCAAGTCGGCTGCCGACTTCTACACCGGCGGCGGCGGCATCACCGGCTTCCAGAACGGCCTGGCGATTGCCGGCGACTACATGTCGGCCGCTTCCTTCCTGGGCATTTCCGCCGCCGTGATGGCCAGCGGCTTTGACGGCCTGATCTACTCGATCGGCTTTCTGGTCGGCTGGCCGGTCATCACCTTCCTGATGGCCGAGCGTCTGCGCAACCTGGGCAAGTTCACCTTTGCCGACGTGGCGGCTTTCCGCTTCAAGCAGGCGCCGGTCCGCATTTTCGCGGCGTCGGGCACGCTGGTCGTGGTGGCCTTCTACCTGATTGCCCAGATGGTGGGCGCGGGCCAGCTGATCAAGCTGCTGTTCGGCCTGGAATACTGGATCGCCGTGGTCATCGTCGGCACCCTGATGATGGTGTACGTGCTGTTCGGCGGCATGACCGCCACGACCTGGGTGCAGATCATCAAGGCCTGCCTGCTGCTCGGCGGCGCGAGTTTCATGGCGGCCATGGTGCTCTGGCACTTCGGTTTCAGCCCGGAAGCCATGTTTGCCCAGGCCGTGAAGATCAAGACCGACCTGGCGCTGAAGGACGGCAAGACCGCCGAAGCCGCCGCGGTTCTGGGCCAGTCGATCATGGGCCCCGGCAATTTCGTGAAGGACC
>JAQGMN010000348.1 GCA_028292345.1 Polaromonas sp.
AAAAAGTTCGAGGTCACGACCTACGAGGTCGATGCGCATGGCAATGCCATCAGCACGGTGTGACCCCGGCGCCTGTCGCTGCTGACGCGCTGGTCATCACCTGCGAGCATGGCGGGCGCGAGGTGCCCGCCGCTTATGCCGGGCTGTTTGCCGGCCATGAGGCCTTGCTCGACACCCACCGCGGCTGGGACCCGGGGGCGCTGGAACTGGCGCGGCAAATGGCCCGGGCGCTTGGCGCGCCGCTGTTCGCCGCCACCACCACGCGCCTGCTGATCGACCTGAACCGTTCCATCGGCCACCGGCAGCTGCATTCGGAGGCCACGCGCGGACTGCCGGCAGCTGCCCGGCGCGACATCGCCGCGCAGCACTACCGGCCGCACCGCGATGCGGTCGAATCGGAAGTCGCACGCCTGATTGCCGGCGGCCGGCGCGTCGTCCATATTGCCTCGCACAGCTTCACCCCCGAGCTGAACGGCGTGGTGCGCCAGGCCGATGTGGCCTGGCTGTATGACCCGAGGCGCCCTGGCGAGGGTGCGCTGGCCCTGCGCTGGCTCGGCGCCTTGCGCCGGCGCCGGCCGGAGCTGAAGTTGCGGCGCAACTATCCGTATGAGGGCAAGGGCGACGGCTTGACCTCGCTGCTGCGCAAGCGCCATGCGCCGGGGCAGTATGTCGGCCTGGAACTGGAGGTGAACCAGCGCTTCTGCCTGGCGGGCGGCGACGCCTGGACGGCGCTGCGCAGCGACATCGCCGGGGCGCTGGCCGAGGTGCTGGCGCAGCCGCCAACGCCGTGACGGCGGCGGGGCATCCGGTCAAAATAGGGAAAAATCAACCGCCAGGGCGCCTGAAGTCATCCTGAAAATACAGCCGCATGAACACCGAAGCCACCCATTGCATCGTGCTGACCACCACCGCCAGCGAAGAAGAGGCCGAGCGGCTGGCGCTGCAGATCGTGGACGCGCGGCTGGGCGCCTGCGTGCAGGTGCATGCGCTCAAAAGCGTCTACCGCTGGGAAGGCGAGGTGTGCGCCGAAGCGGAATGGCAGCTGGCCATCAAGACGCCGCAAGCCCGGTTTGACGCGCTGGCGCAGTTCATCGCGGCGCACCACGGCTATGAAACGCCCGAAATCGTGCAGATTCCCATCACCGCCGGGTCGGCCGCCTACCTGCGCTGGGTGGACGAGCAAACGCGGGCCTGAGCGGCCGCCTGGCTTCGGCCATCGCGGATACTCGGGGCCCGTCCCACTTTCCCCGAAGCGAACCGCCCCATGACCCCAGCCCCCGCCTGCCCTCAGTGCACGATGGAAAACACCTACCCGGACGGCGAGAGCTACGTCTGCGCCGACTGCGGCCATGAGTGGCTGCAGTCGGCCGCCACGCAGAACGATGACGGCGACGAAACCGTGGTCAGGGACGCCAACGGCAACGCGCTGGCCGACGGCGATGCCGTGGTGCTGATCAAGGACCTGAAGGTCAAGGGCTCATCGACCACGTTCAAGATGGGCACCAAGGTCAAGAGCATCCGGCTGGTCGGCGGCGACCACGAAGTGGACTGCAGGATGGACGCCGGCAGCTTCATGCTGAAGGCATGCTTCTTGAAGAAGGCTTGAGCCGCTTCGCCGGTTTTCAAAGCCCATGGCCGGCTGAATCCTTCTCCCGCTCCGGCCTCCCGGCCGGATCATGGAAAATCATCGCTTTCGCGTTAACTGAAAAACTCACCCATGAACGAAGCCACTGAAAACCCTCCCCTGCCCGACCGCCTGTCGGTTGATCCGCGCAGCCCCCACCATGTCGCGGCCGTGTTCGAGCGCGACATCGGCATCCGCCTGAACGGCAAGGAGCACATCAATGTCGAGGAATACTGCATCAGCGAAGGCTGGGTGAAGGTGCCCGCCGGCAAGGCGCTGGACCGCAAGGGCCAGCCGCTGCTGATCAAGCTCAAGGGCCAGGTCGAGCCGTTTTACAAATAGCCCGCCGCTGCCCACGGGCTGGCGCCATGGCCCTGCCCGCTACGGCTTGATCGCGACCTTCAGCACGCCGTCGCGCTGGTGCGAGAACAATTCGTAGGCGGCGACGATGTTCTCCAGCCGGTAGGTGTGCGTGACCATCAGCCCCAGGTCCACGCGGCCGGACGCCAGCACATTCATCAGCCGGCGCATGCGCTCCTTGCCGCCGGGGCACAGGGCGGTGACGATGGCATGGTCGCCCAGGCCGGCGGCAAAGGCCGACAGCGGGATCAATAGGTCGCTCGAATACACGCCCAGGCTCGACAGCGTGCCGCCGGGCTTGAGCACGCGCAGGGCCGACTCGAAGGTGGCCTGCGTGCCCAGCGCCTCGATCGATGAATCGGCGCCGCGCCCGCCGGTGAGCTTCATGATTTCCTCGACCACGTCGCAATTATTGAAGTTGAGCGTCACGTCGGCGCCGAGCTTTTTCGAAATGCCCAGGCGGTGGTCGTTGCCATCGACGGTGATGATGGTGCTGGCGCCCAGCAGCCGCGCGCCGGCGGTGGCGCACAGGCCGATCGGCCCCTGGGCGAACACCACCACCGTGTCGCCGATCTTGA
>JAQGMN010000356.1 GCA_028292345.1 Polaromonas sp.
GCCTCGCTCATGGAACTGGCGCAAATCGGCGCCACGCCCAAGGGCGGCGTCTGCCGGCTGACGCTCACCGACCTGGACAGGCAGGGCCGCGACCTGGTGATCGGCTGGGCGAAGGACGCCGGATTGAGCGTCACCATCGACCAGATCGGCAACGCCTTCAAGCGCCGCGCCGGCCGCAACAACGCCCTGCCCCCGATCATGACCGGCAGCCACATCGACACCCAGCCGACCGGCGGCAAGTTCGACGGCAACTACGGCGTGCTGGCCGGCATCGAGGTCGTGCGCACGCTGAACGACCACGGCATCGAGACCGAAGCGCCGATCGAGGTCGCCTTCTGGACCAACGAGGAAGGCTCGCGCTTCGTGCCGGTGATGATGGGCTCGGGCGTGTTCGCCAAGGCCTTCACGCTGGAGCACGCCTACGCCGCGCTAGATACCGAAGGCAAAACCGTGAAGGACGAGCTGGCGCGCATCGGCTACATCGGCGAGCAGGTGCCGGGCGAGCACCCCATCGGCGCGTACTTCGAAACCCACATCGAGCAGGGGCCGGTGCTGGAAGACCACGGCATCACCATCGGCGTGGTGCAGGGCGTGCTGGGCATTCGCTGGTTCGACTGCACCGTGTCCGGCATGGAGGCGCATGCCGGTCCGACGCCGATGGCGCTGCGCAAGGACGCGCTGCAGCTCGCCACCCACCTGATGCAGGAGGTCGTGGCCAGCGCGCTGCGCCACGCGCCGCATGGGCGCGGCACGGTCGGCATGGTGCAGGTGCATCCGAACAGCCGCAACGTGATTCCGGGCCGGGTCAAGTTCAGCATCGACCTGCGCAACGCGACCGACGCGCTGGTCGATGCCATGGCCGGCGAGGTCAAGGCCTGCGCCGCCCGCCTGAGCGCCGAGAGCGGCCTGGACATCCGGATCGAGCCGGTGTCGAGCTACTCGGCCATCGGCTTTCACGCTGGCTGCATCGACGCCGTGGCTCGGGCTGCGGCCAAGCTGGGTTACTCGAACATGCCGGTGGTCTCGGGCGCCGGGCATGACGCGGTGTACATGGCCGGGCTGGCGCCCAGCGGCATGATCTTCATCCCGTGCAAGGACGGCATCAGCCACAACGAGATCGAAAGCGCCACGCCCGAACACATCACGGCGGGCTGCAATGTGCTGCTGCATGCGATGCTGGAGCGGGCCGGGGTTTGAGGGAAGCCCTTGCAGCATCGGTTTGATGCGTTTTAGGCCAGTTGCGCAGGGTGGACGCCCATTAGCAGCTATTTATTCAATAGCGATTTGCCTGGCACAAGGCAGACACTCGCAACCCTTTGGCGTCACCTCGCCTGCAACGGCTATCAGCGCGAAAAAGCGCAGAAAATAGCGGCTTTAGACAATGAGGTCCTTGTGAATCCATCCGTTGCCCATGCCAAACTCATTGCCACTTTCAGGAAGGCGGAGGCAGAGGCTGCTCACAAATTCGGATTGATCAAAGCGGTGGAAAATAAAGGGCTCAAGGCCATTCAGGCGGCCGTTGAAACCGCCGCCAAGGCAGCTAAACGCAGGGACTCGTATGCAAAAAAGCTGAATAGCCTGGGGGTGAGCCTCAAGGATTGAGCGCGGCTCAGTCCTTGCGTGGCCGAGCATCGACTGCTGACCGGAAAGCACTACAGCCCGCCATGAAGGACGGCCAACAGACAGGAAATACGTGGGAAATCAACTTCCACAAAGCTGCCGTTGGCGAATGGCTGGATAGGGGGCCTGTCCATCGGGCATGAACCGCGACTGACCGTTTCCGCTGCGAGTCGGACAGCTGGCTGCACGAAATCGACGGTCGGCATCGGCTCGAATGCAAACCCGGTGCCAAAGCGAATTTACAAATGAAATACCTCTCTTGCGCTTGCCTGGCATGCGGAATCAGCTATAAATTCAATAGCATTAACCGTCAGATGGCTTGCGTGCAGGCCAGCGTGGTCAGAACGAAGCCGCGCTAACCAGCCGCCTGTCGCCACCGGCCGGAATCCGGACACACGCTGGCCAGCGCGCCGTTGCGCCAGACTTGTTCCTCTTCAAGCCGCAAGGCGGTCGAAGGGTCGATGTCGAAGGCGATCCGAAGTGCGCACGCGACATGGGCATCCTCGACGGGAAGCTCCCACGTCAGGAAGACCTGCATGCAATCCCGGTCGGCAGGGAAATCACCCGCCCCAAAGCCGCCGCTGCCGCGCGCGATGACGCCGTGCGGCTGGCCCGTGTCGAAGATCACCGCCGTGCCCCGGACCAGCGGGATCCGATGGCCTGTACCAGGGAAATGCAGGTCCTGCCCCCGGTCCTCGCCCAGAAACAGATTGCAAAAGGCCGCAGCGCCATACTGCGCGCCGTCATGGTGGTACTTCGCGCCCCGGCAGGCCATCAGGGCCACATCGCAGGAGGCCAGCATGGCGGGCAGGCCCAGCGCGCCTGTCCAGTCGGACACCGCCTGCACGCAGCGCCGGTAGTCGGGCCAGCGCATGCGCGCCCGCGCCAGGGGCAGCGCCTCGACGTCGCCGGGCGCCAGGGCCAGGCGCTGCGCGGTGTCCCTTTGCCAGTCCGCCACCAGCCTGGCCGGCGGCGGGGGCACGTCGAGCGTGCCCGAGAGCACGGCACCGCTCACGCTTCGGCTGCGGATGGACTCGCCGCTCCAGAAATACGAGGTCAGGCGGTCTTGCGCAGTATGGGCAGGAGCTTGAACCTTCATGCCAGCCCGCAGCCCCGCAGGATCAGCGACACCACATGCTCGGTGGCCCGCGCATGCGCTTCGGGCGCCAGGCTGGGCATGCCCAGCACGGCGCTGGCCTGCACCTCGAAATCGGCATAGGTCTGGGTCGCCGCCCAGAGGGTGAAAAACAGGTGCGTGGCATCCACCGGCGCCATGCGCCCGGCATCGATCCAGCCCTGGATGACGGCGGCCTTCTCGCGCACCATGGGGCCGAGGTCCGTCATCAGCAACCCGCCCACCACCGGCGCGCCGTGCAGCAGTTCGTTGGCGAACACGCGCGAGGCATGCGGCCGCTGCGCCGACAGCGCCATCTTGGCGCGGATGTAATGCTCGATGGCCTGGCGCGGGTCGGCCTCTGGCGTGATGCCGTGGGCCGGCACCAGCCAGTCGGCCAGGATGCGAGCCAGCACCCGCCGGTACAGCGCCTGCTTGCTGCCGAAGTAGTAATGCAGATTGGCCTTGGGCAGGCCGGAGGCATCGGAAATTGCGGCCATGGTGGCGCCGCCAAAACCGGCGCCGGCAAAGACACGCTCGGCGGCGGCCAGGATCAGCGCTTCGTTGGCCTGGCGAATGGCGCCTTTGGCGCTGTCATCGGCGGGGGGCGGGGAAGGCGGCGGATTCATCATGGCAAGCCCATTTTATGAGGGGCAAGTCCCACGCCCCGGATGCCCGCCAGTCGGAAGCGCGCGCACACACAAAAGCCGCCCGGTCGTCACCGGGCGGCTTCGAGCCCGAAGGCCCGTCCATGAAAAAGCAGGCGTGCTTACTTCGACACGACCCGCGCCATTTCCAGGCACTTGTTCGAGTAGCCCCATTCGTTGTCGTACCAGGCGACGATCTTCACAAAAGTGCCGTCGAGCGCGATGCTGGCGTCGGCATCAAAAATAGACGTGCGCGTGTCGCCGCGGAAGTCGGTCGCGACCACCTTGTCTTCGGTGTAGCCCAGCACGCCCTTGAGCGCGCCTTCGCTTTGCGCCTTCATCTCGGCGCAGATTTCCTTGAGCGTGGCTTCGCTGTTCAATTCGCAGGTCAGGTCCACCACCGACACGTCGGAAGTCGGCACGCGGAAGGACATGCCGGTGAGCTTCTTGTTCAGCTCGGGAATCACCACGCCGACCGCCTTGGCCGCGCCGGTGGACGAGGGAATGATGTTTTCCAGGATGCCGCGGCCGCCGCGCCAGTCCTTGTTGCTCGGGCCGTCGACCGTCTTTTGCGTCGCGGTGGCGGCATGCACCGTCGTCATCAGGCCGCGCTTGATGCCCCATTTGTCATGCAGCACCTTGGCGACGGGCGCCAGGCAGTTGGTGGTGCAGCTGGCATTGCTGATGATCGCCTGGCCGGCATAAGTCTTGTCGTTCACGCCGAAGACGAACATCGGCGTGTCGTCTTTCGACGGCGCCGAGAAGATGACCTTCTTGGCGCCGGCGGCCAGGTGCTTCTCGCCGGCAGCCTTGTCCAGGAACAGGCCGGTGGCTTCCAGCACCACGTCGGCGCCGACCTCGGCCCACTTCAGGTTCAGCGGATCGCGCTCCTGCGTCAGGCGAATGCGCTTGCCGTTGACGATCAGCGTGTTGCCCTCGACCGAAACCTCGCCCTTGAAGCGGCCATGCACCGAGTCGTACTGCAGCATGTAGGCCAGGTACTCGGGCTCCAGCAGGTCGTTGATCGCGACGATCTCGATGTCGCTGAAGTTCTGAACGGCGGCGCGCAGCACGTTGCGGCCGATGCGGCCGAAGCCGTTGATACC
>JAQGMN010000360.1 GCA_028292345.1 Polaromonas sp.
GAGCCGTGCATCACCAGGTGGGTGTTGGGAATGCGGCGGTGGATTTCCTTGACGCGCTCGATGGCCAGGATGTCGCCGGTGGGCTTGCGCGTGAACTTGTTGGCGCCGTGGCTGGTGCCGATGGCAATCGCCAGCGCATCCAATTGAGTGCGCTTGACGAACTCGGCCGCTTCCTCGGGGTCGGTCAGCAGCTGGTCGTGCGTCATGACCGCGTCGGTGCCGTGGCCGTCTTCCTTCTCGCCCTGCATGGTCTCCAGGCTGCCCAGGCAGCCGAGTTCGCCCTCGACCGACACGCCAGTGGCATGCGCCATCTCGACCACCTTGCGGGTGACTTCGACGTTGTACTCGAAGCTGGCAATCGTCTTGCCGTCGGCTTCCAGCGAGCCGTCCTTCATAACCGAGCTGAAGCCGAGGTCAATCGCGCCCTGGCAGATGGCCGGGCTCTGGCCGTGGTCCTGGTGCATCACCAGCGGGATGTGCGGATAGGCCTCGACAGCGGCCAGGATCAGGTGCTTGATGAAGGCTTCGCCGGCATACTTGCGGGCGCCCGCGCTGGCTTGCAGGATGACCGGCGCGCCGACCTCGTCGGCGGCTGCCATCACGGCCTGGACCTGCTCCAGGTTGTTGACATTGAAAGCCGGAATGCCGTAGCCATTGGCGGCGGCATGGTCCAGCAACTCGCGCATCGAAACAAGTGCCATGATTGTTGATCCCCAGATAAGTTAAAACGCTGTTGAAAATGGTGGTTCGCCCGGTTGTGCCGCAGGCGGCGCTGGCGCTGCAGGCGTCCGTAACTCGGGCGTAACCTGAATGTTCATTCTACTGTCTGCGACCCATGGGCAGGCTCACGAAATGGCCTTGAAACACAGCCGGTAACACCGGGTAAACGGCGCGGGGGCAGGATGCTGGCCAAAGCTGCCGCCATGAATCGCCATGACGCGTCTGACGATCTTGTGTCCCAGGCCCAGGCGTTCGCCGACGGCTGAAAACAAATTCGCCCCGCTGCCCGCGCCGTCGTCGCAGACCTGCAGCCAAGGCCGGCCGGCGGCGCTGCCCCACTGGACGCACACGGCCGTGCCGCTGGCGGTGTGCTGCAGGGCGTTGTCGATCAGGTTGCGCAAGGCCAGCTCCAGCAGCAGCGGATGCGCCCGCAGCTGCTGGCCTTCAGGGCCCTGGACGCTCAGTTGATGGCCGCTTTGCCAGGCCGACTGCGCGTAGCCGGCCACCACCTGCCGGGCCAGCTCCGCCAGGTCCAGCGCGACCAGGGGCTGCAGGCCGGCCTGGCCGGTCCGCGCCAGGGCCAGCAGCTGGCTGATGACATGGCCGGCGCGCAGCGCGTCGGCGCCGATCTGCCGCAGCGCCGCTGCCTGCGCCTGTGCCGGCAAGGCGCCCTGGAGCGCCGCCGCCTGCAGGGCAATCGACGACAACGGGGTGCGCAGTTCGTGCGCGATTTCGCTCGCCAGCTGGCGTTCGCGCTCCAGCGCGGCCTGCTGCTCGCCCACCAGCTTGTTGATGGAGCGCACCACCGAGTTGAACTCGCGATAAGGATGCCGGGCCTGCAGGCGTTCGGCCTGGTCCACCTCCAGCGCTTCCACGTCGCGCGACAACGCCTGCAGCGGCTGCAGGCCGCGCAAGATCGCCGCTCCCAGCGCCAGCGCCACCACCGGCAGCAGCCACAGGCCGGGAGCGGCCAGTTGGGTGGCAACGTCTTCAGCCAGGTCTTCACGCTCCTCGATTTTCACCAGCACCATCACCTGGCGGCTGCGCGCCGCATCCCATTGTGAAAAGCTGCGCCAGGCAATAGCCGGCGTTCCCAGCCGCAGGTCGGCGAAGCCGTCGCGCTGCGCAAACGGCGGCAGCGGCGCCTCGCCGGTGCGCGCCAGCAGCTGGCCGCCGGCGTCGCGCACCAGCACGCTCAGGGAAAACTGGTAGTCGTGCTTTTTCAGGGTAGACAGGGATGGCTGGGCCACAGTCAGGTTGGCCTGGCGGTCCGCCTGCGCGCTGCCCGCCACGAACGGCGGCAGCTCCAGCGTGAGCAGCAGCGCGGCTGTTCCGGCCAGGTGCCCATCGGTCAGCTCGTCGGCCTCATGAATGCCGGTGCGGTAGCCCACAGCGACAAACCCGGCCCATACCAGCAGCAGCGCCGCCAGCACCCCCATCACCAGCCGGCCGGTCAGCGATGTCTGCCGGCCCACGGGCGGCTTCATGCCGGGTCGTCCCGGGGAATGAAATAGCCCACGCCGCGCACCGTCTGGATCAGGCTTTCCCCGAGCTTGCGGCGCAGATGATGGACATGGACTTCGACGGCATTGCTGCCCACGGCGTCCTGCCAGTTGTAAAGCCGGGTTTCGAGTTGCTGGCGCGACAGCACCCGGCCCCGCGACTCCAGCAGCAACTGCAGCAAGGCGAATTCGCGCGGCGTCAGCTCGACGGGTGTGCCGGCCCGCAGCACGGCATGGGCAGCCGGGTCCATCACCAGTTCGCCATGCACCAGCAGCGGATGGGCGCGGCCCGCCGAGCGGCGCAGCAGCGCGCGCATGCGGGCCTGCAGCTCATCGAGGTCAAAAGGCTTGACCAGGTAATCGTCGGCGCCCAGGTCGAGGCCGCAAATCCGGTCGGCCACCTGGTCGCGGGCTGTCAGGATAAGCACCGGCGTCAAGGGGTCCGGCAAGCCGTCTTTTGCATACGGCGACCGCCTGATGCGCGCGAGCAGCTGGCCGCCATCGCCGTCTGGCAGGCCAAGGTCGAGCAGCACCACATCGAATGTCTCGCTGCGCAGGGCAGCCCAGGCGGCGTCCAGCGTGCCGCAGGCATCGACGGCATAACCGCGCTGCTGCAGGTTGGCCCGCAGGCCTGCGGCAATGCCCGCATCGTCTTCCACTACAAGGATTCGCATGCCTTATTGTGATGCGCCCGAGGGTTTTTGAAGCTGTTGCCGGGCTCATAAGGCTGACTTAAGGCGTGGCAGCTACTGTCGCATCCAGTTTCCGGTCCACAGCCTTCATGTCCAGCACCCACCCTCACCCACCTAGCCGCCCTCGCCTTTTCTTATGGACTCTGGGCAGCTTTTTGCTGCTGCTGGCCTGGGACTTTTCAGGACTTGATCTGGCCACGGCCCACTGGTTTGGTACGGCCGCCGGCTTTGCGCTGGAGAGCCACTGGCTGTGGCGCGGCGTGCTGCATGACGACATCCGGCTGGTGCCGTGGGGAATCGAGCTGGTGCTGCTGGCTGCCATCGCTTTGCCTTTCGGCACGCTCAAGCAGCTGGTGCTGGCGCGGCGGCTGCAACTGGCGCTGACCACGCTGCTGGCCCTGCTGGTGGTTTCCACCATCAAGCTGCACAGCCACACCAGTTGCCCCTGGGATCTGCGGCAATTCGGCGGGGTGGCCGCTTATGTGTCGCACTGGAACTGGAGCGTGCTGGACGGCGGCACCGGCGGCTGCTTTCCGGCCGGCCACGCCTCGGCAGGGTTTGCTTTTTTTGGCGGCTTTTTTGCCTTCAGGCAGGTGCTGCCCAGAACCGCCTGGCGCTGGCTGGCCGGCGCGATGCTGGCCGGCTGCCTGCTGGGACTGGCGCAGCAGGTGCGCGGCGCCCACTACATGAGCCACACGCTCTGGACCGCCTGGCTGTGCTGGGCCGTCGCGGCCGGGGCCGATGCGGCCGTCAGCCAGCTGATTGCGCGAAATGCGTCACGCGCTCCAGTACTGGCGTCGTTCCTCTCGGGACTTGCGCCATCGACCCGCGCGGAGTGATGGGGCCGACGCTGTCCTGCAGCGCCGCTGCGCATGGATTCAGGCCCGGCTCAGGCGACCCGGCAGACCTTGAGCATGTTGGTGCCGCCCGGCGCGCCCATCGGCTCGCCGCAGGTGATCGCGTACACGTCGCCGCTCTGCACGATGTCCAGCCGCAGCAGGTGACCTTCGGCCTGATCGAGCGCGGTGTCGCGGTCGGCGCTGCTGTCCATCAAAATCGCCCGCACATTGCGGTACAGCGCCATCTTGCGCTGGGTTTCCAGGCGCGGCGTCAGCGCGTAGATCGGCACATGGATGTCGTGGCGGCTCATCCACAGCGCAGTCGATCCGCTGTCGGTCAGCGCCACGATGGCTTTCGCGCCCAGGTGGTGCGCGGTGAACAGCGCGCCCATGGCAATCGACTGGTCGATGCGGTTGAAGGTCTTGCCCGAAAAGTCGGCGCTCAGCTCCTTGTACTCGGCTTTTTCGGCCTCCTCGCAGATCTTGGCCATTTCCTCGACCGTTTCCAGCGGGAAGCGGCCGGCGGCGGTCTCGGCGCTGAGCATCACCGCGTCGGTGCCGTCGAGCACCGCATTGGCCACGTCGCTCACCTCGGCGCGCGTGGGCACCGGGTTCAGGATCATGCTTTCCATCATCTGGGTGGCGGTGATGACGACCTTGTCGGCGGCCCGGGCCATCTTGATCATGCGTTTTTGCAGCGCCGGCACGGCGGCATTGCCGACCTCGACCGCCAGGTCGCCGCGCGCCACCATGATGCCGTCGCTGACCTTCAGAATTTCTTCGAGCTTCGGAATCGCCTCGGCGCGCTCGATCTTGGCGATCAGGCCGGGCTTGTGCCGGTAGGGCGCGGCGGCGACGTTGCACAGCTGGCGCGCCATTTCCATGTCGGTGGCGTTTTTCGGGAAGCTCACCGCCACATAGTCGGCCTGGAAGCTCATGGCGGTCTTGATGTCCTCCATGTCCTTGGCCGTCAGCGCCGGCGCGGTCAGGCCGCCGCCCTGCTTGTTGATGCCCTTGTTGTTCGACAGCTCGCCGCCGAGCTTGACGGTGGTGTGGACTTCCTCGCCGCGCACCGCATCGACGGTCAGCACGATCAGGCCGTCGTTGAGCAGCAGCACGTCGCCGGCCTTCACATCGCGCGGCAGTTCCTTGTAGTCCAG
>JAQGMN010000168.1 GCA_028292345.1 Polaromonas sp.
CGATGGCCTGGTCGGTCAGCGACAGCGCATCGCGCATCGAACCGCGGGCGGCGCGCGAGATCAGCCGCAGCGCCTGCGCCTCGGCCGGCACCGCCTCCGCCGCCAGCACGGTGGCCAGGTGGTCCTGCACCGTCTCCGGCGCCATCGGCCGCAAGTTGAACTGCAGGCAGCGCGAGAGCACCGTCACCGGCACCTTCTGCGGATCGGTCGTGGCCAGCACGAACTTGAGGTATTCCGGCGGCTCCTCCAGCGTCTTGAGCATGGCGTTGAACGCCGTGTTCGTCAGCATGTGGACCTCGTCGATCATGAAGACCTTGAAGCGCCCCACCACCGGCTTGTACACCGCCTGCTCCAGCAGCTGGGCAATTTCATCGACGCCCCGGTTGGATGCCGCGTCGAGTTCGGTGTAATCGACAAAGCGGCCGCTGTCGATGTCCCGGCAGGCGTCGCACACGCCGCAGGGCTCGGCCGTGATGCCGCCCTGCCCGTCCATGCCGGTGCAGTTGAGCGACTTGGCCAGGATGCGCGACACGGTGGTCTTGCCCACGCCCCGGGTGCCGGTGAACAGGTAGGCATGGTGCAGGCGCCCGGTGCCCAGCGCGTTTCCCAGGGCCTGCACGACATGCGACTGGCCCACCATTTCCGAGAAGTTTCTGGGGCGGTATTTACGGGCAAGCACTAGGTAGGACATGAACTCATTCTAAATTGGCCGGGCAGCGCCTGATCCGCCGCCTGCGCGCGGTGCACGGTGCTGTCTGTGTTCGGTGAAAGGCTGGCGGCTCAGGTCTCCAGCGCGGCATGCAGTTCCACCAGCGCCTGGGTCAGCTTGTGGCCCGGGTCCATGTAGATCATCGGCAGCGACAGTTCGTGCGATTCGCGAATTTTGACGGAAGCCGGCAGAAAAGGATGCAGGACAGGCAAACCCTCCTCGATCAGTTCATTGACGATTCGCCGGGGCAGATTGGCGCGCGGCTGGAACTGGTTGACCACGATGCCTTCGACCACCAGCCCGGCGTTGTGGTCGGCCTGGATTTCCTGCACATTTTCAAGCAGGGTATACAAAGCCTTGCGTGAAAAGTCGTCGCAGTCAAACGGAATCAGGCAGGTGCGGGCCGCGATGAGCGCCGAACGGGTATAAAAATTGAGCGCCGGCGGCGTGTCGATGTAAATCCGGTCATAGCTGCCGGCCAGTTGCTGCAGCGCTTCCCGCAGCTTGAAGATCTTGTGCCGGGACTCCAGCTTGGCCTGCAGTTCGTCAAGGATCGGGCTGGAAGGCATCAGGTGCAGATTTTCATGCGGTGTGGCAACGATGAATTCGGCCGGAGAAACCGTGCGCAGGCTGAAGCTCAGGGTGTTTTCAAAGAATCCGCCTACGCTGGGCTGGCCATCGGTGGCGGCGGCGCCCATCAGGTAAGCGCTGGAATTGCCCTGCGGGTCCAAGTCAACGACCAGCGTGCGCAAGCCCTGGCTGGCGCTGATGGCGGCCAGATTGCAGGTGATGGTTGACTTGCCGACCCCACCTTTTTGATTGAAAACGACGCGTGGCATGAAGGCTTCCTTGTGCGCAGGTAGTGAATCGGTGATTGTGCCTGCGGCACCCTGGGCTCCGGTGTAGGCGCAGGCAGCATTTCGGAGTGGCGATCCGGCAGGGGCGGGAGCGCAGTTTGCAGCTTTTTCAGGCAGCGCTGGATACAAAATAGATGAAGCGATTGCTACGGATTTTCTGAAATTTCTCCGGACCGCTCAAGGCGACAAGCCATCGCCCTTATAATTCAAAATGACGGGCCTTCCCGCATGGTAAAGCGGCCAACCGGGTCAGATGGGGAACCAAGCAGCCCTAACTGCGGAGCCAGTGCCGGGGTCAAGGCTCGTCACCTTATTTTTTTCCAGCCCGTTCCTTCGGAACGCGGATTGCGCCAGCAAATTCAAGCACGGGCATTCAGGCTGAACAGTTTCTATTCGCTGACTTCCTCAATCGCAATCGTCGTCTGCAGCGCATGGTCGGCAATTTGCGCCGACATCAACGCCAGCGACGCCAGCGCATAAGTTCCGCTGATGATCCCCTTGTAGGCGATTTCGGCAGCCACGGCGTCTTGATCAAGGCCTTCCGTGGCAGCGACGATGCAGTCCTCCATCGAGGCCAGGCCAACATCGGAATACAGCACCTCCCCTTCGTAGCTGACGCTGTATTCATACAGGTCCTGCTCCATCGGGTCGATGTGGAAACGAACAATCATGCAATCCCCTTGTCTTTTGTTGATGTCAAAAATGATAGCTAAAAGCGCTTGCTGGTACGGCGCAAAGGCAATAAATTCCTATTGAAGCGGTAGTTTCCAGCCTTCAATCCCTCGCGCCCGCTTCACGAACTGCGCGCAAAGCCCGCTTCAAGCCGGTGCACCCGCAACTCGCTTTCACCGACAGTGCTGGACGCCAGCGCCATCAGATGATGGTGGTGGGTAAACACCAGCACCTGCGATGCAGCGGCAAATTTTGCCAGGGCGCGGAACATGTGGGTGGCGCGCTCGTCGTCGGCGGTCATGAACACATCGTCGAGCACCAGCGGCATCAGTCGGCCGGGTTTTCGCTGCACCTCCAGCGCGGCCAGCCGCAGGGCCAGGTACAGCTGGTCGGCCGTTCCTTCGCTCAATGCCGAAATCTCCATGGCCTTGCCCTGCGCCGGCTGGGCGAGCAGCAAAGGCGTGTCACTGTCGGCATCCACCACGAGCCGCACAAAACGGCCTGCCGTCATGAGCCGGAAGTAGTCGCCCGCCAGCGCCACCACGGGGCCTTGCGCCTTTTCGCGGTGGCGGCGCAGGGCTTCGCCCAGCAGCGCTTCGGCCAGCTTGAGCTGCGCCCACGGCCGCACGCCGGCGCGGTAGCGGGCGATGGCAGCTTCCATTTCTTCCCTCGCCTGGGCGGCCACGTCCGACGTGTCGATCTGCGCCAATGCCAGCCGGGCGGCCTGCTCCGCCTCGATGGCGGTCTTTTCTTCCGACTCCAGTCCCACAATCGCAGCCGAGCTGGCCTGTTTTTCCTGTTCGATGGCCACGCTGTCCAGGCTGGCCAGTTCGTGGCGCAGTGTGGTGCCGTCCTTGCGGGATGTCCGTGCAAGCTGGTCCTTGAGCCCCTGAAGGCGAAGGCGCAGCGCGTGCTGCTGGTCGGATCGAATTTCCGCTTCCGGCAGCTCATCGGCATGCTGCACCCCTGCCTGGCTGACCAGTTTTTGAAGTATCTGCCGGGCCTCTTCGACGGCTGACAATGCACGTTGGCGTCGCGCGGTTTCTTCAGCCTCCTTGTGTTGCAGCGCCGCCTTGGTCGCGGCGGCCTCACGGGAACGCAAGAGGCGCCCGGCCAGCGCATCGATCCAGGCATCGCGGTGCTCCCAGACCGGTTCTCCCAAAAGCCGGCCCAAGGCAGTTGCCCCATTGGCGGCAGCTTCTTCGCTGGCCTGCATCTGCTTGAGTTGCTGCTGGTGGCCCGCATGCAGCCGATAGTCGTTGGCCCAGTGCTGCAGTTCGGCAAGCCGCGCCTTGATGGACGGCCCTTGGGCATCTTTGTCCAGGAACAGCCGGGAGCAGCTCCGGTCCAGCGCCATGCGGGAATGCTGGATCAATCTGTCCAGCTCGGCAGCGCGGGACTGGCCGGCCTGGACGCTCTGGTCCAGGCTGTTCAGGTCTACACGCCAGCGCTGCATTGCTGCCTGCACGGTCAGCAGTTCGCGGTCGGCGGCGGTGCCCAGCGCGAGCAGCATTTCCAACGGTGGCTGTTGCTCGGGAAGTGCCTGGCCCAGCGCCCGCAGGGCGTCGGACAAGCCCTGGCAGGATGCCGCTGTCTGCTGGACCAGCAGGTCTCGGGAAAGCCGGGCCTGTTCGAGACGCTCATGCCGGTCAAGCGCCGTTTGCCGGACCACCAGCCACTCCCGTACCCCCGCTGCCGTGCCGGCGGGAATCCCCAGGCGCGAGAGGGTTTGGCGCCAGTGGCTGTCCAGCAATGCCAGTGCTTCGGCATGTTCGGCCTGGCGGGCCTGCAAGTCGGAAATCGCCTGGGTCATTTCTGCAATGCGCTGCCCGCATTCAGCCACTTCGGCGGCTCGCTGTGCGCCCTCGCGCAACAGGTCCGCCTGCCGGTCGGCTTCGGCCTGTGCCTGCTCAAATTGTTGCGTCAGGCTGTCGTTGAACGGGTGGTCACTTGAAGGCTTGTCCGCTGCTGTACCGGAATTGACAAAGGCAGCCCGTATGGCCTGCCAGCTTGCTTCCCTCACTCTTCTGGCCTGGTGCAGGGTGTCGGCCGTCACGACCTCGCCGGTGGCTGCCAGGCGCTTGCTGCGCCGGTGCTGCAATGCCAGATCGGTTTGGAGCTGCTCAATCCGGTTCTGGTCAAGCGTTGCCTGCTTGAGCAGTTCGCTTCGTTCGCGCTCCCAGGCATCGATTTCCGCAACAGCCAGCCAGCCCGTGAGCGTCAGCTGCGCGGGCGACTGCAGCCCCATGTCGCGCAATGAGCCGTCCAGCTTGCGCTGCTCCGTGTCCAGACCGGCCTGCAGGCCCAGCAGCCGCTGCTGCGCATCCCCCAGCGACCGCGCCTCATCGAGCGCCAGCGCCAAAGCCTGCCGCAAATCCGGTGCGGGCTCATGCACTTCCTCGCGCCGAAGTTGCGCCAGTTGGTCGATGTCAGCGGCCAGCCGCGCCTGGACATGCTGCCATTCGATGTTCAGTGCCTGAAACGCTTCCAGCGTGCGCAGTGCCTCGGCCTGGTCGGCCGACGAAGGCGAGTGCCTGAAAAATTCTTCCAGGCTGTCAACCTCCTGGCTGCCGGGCTGCATCTGCTGCGCCCGAAGCATCAGCTGCCGGCCTTCGTCATCGGTCGCGGCCTGCAGCTTGAGCCGGGCATCGCGCTCGCGCCGCACCAGGGAGACGTCGGCCTCCAGGCGGTCGATAACCGGCGCATGGGTGAGCAGCAAGGGCTCGATCTGCAGCGCCAGCAGCGAATTTCTGCATTGGGCAACCGCTTCATCGGCTTCAAGCTGCGCGCTTTGCGACTGCGCCTGGTGCTGAAGCGCAGCCAGCCTGCAGTCGCGGGCATCGGCTGGCAGGGCCACATGGCCCTGGACCGCGTCCCACTGGCATTCGGCCATGTCCAGTTCGCGCAGCAAGGGCTCGACGGCCCGCAACTCGGTCAGTTCCTCAAGCCGCCTGCGCTGGCTGGCGAGTTGTTCCCTGGTGTGCGCAAGCCGGGCTTGCGCCTCGTCATGGGCGCGCTTGAGCGCCTTCCACTGGTCGGGCTTGGTGACGGCCTGCCGGTAGCGCTGGCGGGCCTCTTCGAGCTGCCGCGCGGCCTCGTTCAGGATGGGCAACTGGCCCTTGGGGACAAAGTATTTCTTCGCATCAAGCTGCAGCGCCTGGAGCATCTGCTTGATTCCGGCCGAACCGGTACTGGCCTCGAACAGCGCGGCGCCCAGTTCGCCTTCGCCCTGGATCAGCATCTGGCCGCCCTTGCGCAGGTGCACGGAGTTCAGGCCGTACATGGTGTCGAACTGCTCGCGGGCCACCCCGCCGGTCAGCGCCAGCAGCACGTCGGCGGAAACCGCAGGACTCATTGCCGGCAGGCCGCTTGATGGATCGGCACTCGTCAGCGGGTCCTTGTTGCCCTTGCGGCGCGCCAGGCCCACGACACCGCCCGCCGCATCCTCGAAACACCCGGCCAGCAGCATGTCCCTGAAGCCATGCACAAAATCATCCTTGCTGCGAGCAGGTATGCCATAGCGCAGATCGGTCATGGCGCGCAGCGCCGACGACTTGCCCGCTTCGTTGGCACCATAGACAAGGTGCAGGTTGGCCGCGCCCGAGAAGTCCAGTGCGGCGTTGGTGAACGGGCCAAACGCCGTCAGAAACAATTTGCGGATTTTCATGGATTCACTTCATGGCTTGTCAGTCGTGCCAGCAGCGTGGCTTCTGCATCCTTCAACAGGGCCAGCAGCGCTGCGGCATCGTCCAGCCGGGGAATGTCCGTGGTGGCATCGGCCGCCTCATGGGCCATGGCCACCAGCACCTCGGCAGGCACCTTGCCCAGCACGTCGGACAAGGCCGTGCGGCAAAAATTCTCCAGCCCGGGCCGGTCATTGGCCAGCAGGTCAACCCAGCGCACCAGTTCGCCCAGGGCATCGTCGCCCTGCTCCACGCGGGAGCGGTCCAGGGGCGAGCGCAAATCGAGCCTGACCTGCTCGATCCAGACCTCCGCGCCAGACACGTCCTGTGCGGCGGCCTGCACGGCAGCCGCCAGCGTTCCGGGCTGGCGCGATTCCAGGGCATGCAGATGGGTTTCGCCGGAGAGCACGATGCGGACCGCATGCAGCACATCGATGTCTTCGGATGCCGCCAGCGCCAGCGCCTGCGCGATTCGCAAAGGCAGTTCGTCCAGTGCCTTCACCGGCTGCAAATCGATGCCGATCTGGTGCCAGCGAACCACGGCCAGCGGCATGAAGCGGGCCGTCATCCGGGTACCCTCGACCGTGACCAGTTCGCAGCCCTTGGGGCCGGTTTCGCGGGCATGGCGGCCCTGGAGATTGCCCGGAAACACCACACGCGGCTGCTCGCAAACCACCTGCCGGGCATGGATGTGCCCCAGCGCCCAGTAGTCATAGCCCCTGGATTTCAGGTCGGGCAGGGTCGTTGGCGCGTAAGTGTCGTGTCCGCCAATGCCGGTCAGGCTGGTGTGCAGCAGGCCGATGTTGAAATAGCCCGCCACAGCCAAAGGGTAGCCGGGCACCAGGTCTTCGGGCACTTCGCGGTCCGGAAAGCTGTGGCCGTGAATCGCCACGCCGAGGGCCTCCAGGCACACAGTTTCGGCGGTTCGGCTGGAAAACACCTTGACATTGTCAGGCCACGGAATCTGCCGCGTGATCACGCCGCGGGCATCGTGGTTGCCCTGCACGATGAACACGCGGATGCCCTTGCGGCCCAGGCGCACCATCTGTTCGCGCACAAACAGCCCGGTATGGAAATCCTGCCAGTCGCGGTCGTACAGATCGCCAGCAATCAGCACAAAATCGACCTGCTCATCGAGCGCCAGGTCCACCAGGCGCTCCAGCGCGCGGCGAGTCGCCCCACGCAGCCGCTCCAGCGGCGCGCCCTCATAGCGGCTCAGCCCGCGCAAGGGGCTGTCAATGTGCAGGTCGGCGGTATGGATGAAACGCATGCAGGTCTCTTGTGTGTCGGAAAGGCTGTCTGGTTTCTGCCAGACAGCGTGCAATTGTCAGGCAAGGCCAGGCGAGTTATTGAAGATGGATTGAACACTTCATTATTCATAGCAAGGAAGGCATATCAGCAAAGCGCAAGGCAATGATTTGATCAAAACAATTAAATGAAATCCAGACCGCATTATTTACGCGGGCAGCGCCTGTGAAACTGTCTGTATCTCTTTTTTGATGCCTTCAAGCGGGTCCGCCTGTTTTTTAAGCGCTGCCCGCCAGCCCAGCGCTGGCGCCACTTTCAGGACTTGTCCCTGTGCTTATCCACAAGCTAAGCCACAGTGGGCGGGGACAAGTCACTGCTGCGGCGTTTTGCTGTGCATCTTGGGGCGTGTCGCATTAGGATATGGGCATGTGCGCCCACTATGAAGCAGTCTCGGACCGACAGCGTTACCAACGCCATTTTGATGCCAAGCCACCGGCCGATGCGGGTCGATCCGATGTCTGGCCCCTGTACATGGCCAGCCTGATACGCCGCCCGCCTGAAGCTGACGCCGGCGATGAAGCCGTTCCTGAACGCGAAGCCCTTTCCGGCCAGTTCGGCCTGATCCCGCCCTGGGCCAAGGACCTGGCCATCGGCAAGCGAACCTACAACGCGCGCAGCGAGACCGCCGCCAGCAAGCCGAGCTTTCGGGATGCGTGGCGCCATGGCCAGCGCTGCATCATTCCGGTCGAGGCTTTTTACGAGCCGGACTGGCGCAGCGGCAAGGCCGTTCCCACCCGCATCAGCCGCACCGATGGCAAGCCGATCGGCCTGGCAGGGCTGTGGTCTCGCTGGAAGTCGCCCTCCGGTGAAGTGGTGCACAGCTATGCGATGCTGACCATCAATGCCGACGCCCACCCGCTGATGAAGCACTACCACAAGCCCGAAGATGAGAAAAGGATGGTGGTGGTTTTGCCTGACGGGGCCTACCAGGACTGGCTCACGGCACCGGTGGATCAAACCCTGGACTTCATGCGGCCGTATCCCGGTGACCAATTGAAGGCAGACCCTGCGGTCAAGCCATCCAGAAAAGATCTTTTTGACGACGGCGATTGAAGCGCAGGCGCTATGCGCATGTCGATGCTGAGCAGCTGAGGTAGTTGGCCTTGGCCGTTTATCTTTGCATTGGAACTTGGGAAGCCGCTTTCAGCAGATTGAGCGTGTTTTCATCCGGCTGACCGCCGAAAAATCGTTGCAGCGCCAGGCTGAAAACCATCTCATCCGGGGCGACCTGTGCAAAAAGCGTCATGCATGACCTGAATTTGAGGTCATCCGGCGAGCCGAAAATTTCATGCGCCGTCTTGCCGGTCACAGCCAGCACAAGCGCAGTGCATTCCCTGAGTCGCCGCGCAAGGACCGGGTGCTGCCAATATGCGAGCGCTTCATCCCTTGTTTCGATGCCGAAGTGTTTGGCGATGCTGCTTCGGCCCAGGGCCTTCAATTGTGGAAAAACGAACCACATCCAGTGGCTTGTCTTGCGACCTGCCGCCAGTTCTTCGCAGACTGAAGGATAGACAGGGTCCTGCGCTGCAATGAACCGCTCCAGACCATGTTGCGGTGTCGGGATGCTATTCATGATGGCTCGGCTCTTGTAAAAGCCAATCATTGTGCAAAAGTCAAATTTGCCCGTTTTTTGTGCAGTGCCGTGCCGAAAACAGTGCTGCAGCAGGGCAAGGCAATGGCAACCCGGTTATCGCTTTTGAAGCGGAAGGAATCGTTCCATCGAATGCTTGCGTCATCAAAACCAACATGGGCGTTCATGGATTTCCCTCGATTTACACCGGCCATTTTTCAAACTGACGCCGGGTACGCAAGTTGTGACCGAATCGATGCTGCACATTTACGCAAGGGAAGCGACTGGGATGCCTGCGCCAAGCGCAACACTGCATCGGCGTAGGATAGGTCATGTTGAAAGCGATGCGGGTCTATCCACCATCCCTGTCCCGCCATCAACCATTTGAAATCGACTCTTGCCAGCAACAATGCACATGCATCAAAGTCAGCCTCCTCTTTGTCGGCCATGCTTCGAGGAGATTGCTGATTCAGCACACGGTCTGCCTTGTTCGAAATGCCGTTCGAACCTACGTGAGCGAAAGCTTTGTCGGTATGCATAAGATTACTTGACTGTTCAGGCTGTCTGTACAGTCAAAAAGCAGTGTGGATGCGATCATGTTGCGTCGCAACACAAAACAAAATCACAGGGAAAACCCGGTGTTTCGTTGCTTTTTAATGACAAAACATGGGTTAATTTTGAGATTTGCCAGCTTTCTGGCAAGAAGTGATCAACAGATTTTTGTGGTTCTCAATGGACCATGACTGTTTGAAACACAAGGTACGGTCGATTTCCGACAAGCGCGTACAGGCGCAAAAACAAGCAATGAAGAGGTCGAGTTTTTCAAAGAAACAGATCGCCAACCCCCTGTGGCTGGATGCGTATGGAGGTGCCGAGGCTAAACCGTTGGCAAAAACGCTTCTATTGTCTTAATGACGGGTAAATGCCGATCGACAACCATTGGACAGGGGAAACGACTCCGGAGATGGGATTTGGCCGTTCTGACTGGCTATGGGCCGGCCCGCTAAAAGCAGGCCAACGCGCCACTACCATCACGATCCTTTTCCAGTATTCCCCGCTGAATGGGCATGATCATTCAACAATGTGCTCACCTGTTTGTCTACCCACATGAACAAATTGCAAAACTCCTGCCCCATTGCTTGAAGCCTGCGCAGTCTTGACCACTGACCATCTCTGAATCATGACGCCGGTGGGACCAAGGTTTGTTGCTCAGTTCCTTACGAACAAGCAACTGGATAGCACGACCTATACGACAAGAGTCGATGGGCATGCCGATGTTTTTGAGTAGATTGAGTTGTTCCATAACCGGAGGTGCAGTCACTCCACGCTAGACTGGAACTCGTCAGTTCGGTTTCTAGTGAAGTGGATCGGGAATCATGCTGCACATCGATGATTGGCGGCATAAACACGAACCACGGAATGTGAATTTCAATGCGCACCTGAAAAAAACAATCCCGTAGGACAGAATCAAAAAAGGCAGCCCCACTGCTTGACAAGCAAAGCCTCAGGCACGGTGATGCCTGTTAAAACAAACCGCGACTTGCTGCAAAGCTTACCGCTTGCGCACGTGTGCGAACATTCAGTTTGCGGTAAATATTCTTGATGTGCGTGTTGACAGTTTGTGCGCTGATGATCAGGCGTGTGCCAATTTCGGTACTTGTGTAGCCTGATGCAACCAATTTAAGCACCTGCTTTTCGCGCTCTGACAATTTTTCCTTGTTTTTGCTTTCCTGAAGTGCCTGCGTATTGGTCTGGGGCTGTTCGAACTTGTTGAGCAACCGGCGCGCCAGGTTAGGGGTGATCGATGCGCCACCATTGACAACCTGCAGTACAGCTTGCGGAAAATTACCGAACCATGAATTTTTCACCAGGTAGCCGGTGGCGCCCAGTTCAAACGCATGCAAGGCATGCTGCTCGTCTTCCATTGCTGAAATAACAATGGCTTCCGCCATGGGACGAATGGTTTTCATGTATTCGATGAGTGCAAAACCGGTACCGTCACCCAGATTCAAATCCACCAGCATCACATCGAACTCGTTCTGGCTGATCAGGCGTCGCCCTTCTTTCACACTGCTTCCCTGGCCGAGCAGGTTGATGCGCAGGTCGGCCAATAATTCATGAGCAATCACCCGGCTCATGTGCGGATCATCGTCAATCAACAGCACGCGAACCGGCTGTTCTGCCTGGCCCGTCAAAAAACCGGGCCACATGGACGGCAAACCGCTGTGCGGAGCCAACTGGTGGCTAGACGACATCGCGGTATTTTTTATCAAAAAGTCAGAAGCGACTTGTGACTCGTTACGAATTTCCATAGTTCCTCCCTTGCCTTGCGCTTTCAGAAGATTGTTCAAGCATGAGACAGTTGGCGGTTAGCTTACTGACTTTTACGGTTCTTCTTCTGGAAAATTGTTACTTATTTACTTCTCACACTTACACCGTAACGTCTATTGATACCCAAAACAAGGAAAAAATCTATCGGTCAATGACCCTAATTACGTGTGGTTACGGAAATTTCTCACAAAAACTCACGTTCTCAAACTTACAAAAATCCGAATAAAGCCATCATTTATGTTAATCAGCCAGCATGGATGAGCTTTGGAGCATTTTGAAGTTACTAAAAAGTATGTAACCGATTCAAGTGATTGGATGAAAACGTGGTTTTAATGAAACTACACCACAGGGCAAAGGGGAAACGAGGCCAAACAACCCGTGTTGTCCGTCTGTGGAAGATTGACCAGCCTTGCCGATAGAAAGCAGCCTTGAATTTTTACGCGAATTTTCTTGATGCACATGGCTGGCTTCTCTGCAAATTTTTGAATCTGCCTTTTCATCCAAAACGCTGTCTGTATTGCTGTAGCTCGAAAGGAAACGACACCATGTTCTTTCGCAACCTGTATGAACGTCGAAGCAACTGGGATTACCGTGATTACTGCGATCAAAGGACCCGCCAGAAGCGCCGCATGCGATTCCGGATTTCGGTCGTGGCAGGTCTCATGGTTGGCCTTTTGCTAATGGTGAGCCTTGGAGTTGTCAGGACAGGCATCTGACCGTTCACATGCCATGAAGCCTTGCAAGCAAGCTACCCAGAGACAGCCCTGAAACACAACGGGCCTGCTAGGCACCCCGCAGCGCCGCCTTCAAGTCACGGCCTATTTCGGGCCGCTCCGCAAATGGATCGGTGGGATTCACCTGCTGCACGATGCATTGCATGCGGCTTTGCACATTTCCCAGCGCTTTGGGATGGCTGAAGATGTAGAACTGGTCGGCCGCCATGGCGTCGAACACTTTTTGTGCGACGTCTGCCGCTGTCACCTTGCCAGAGCCCACGGCCTTGTCGGTCATGGCCTGCCCAACCAGCTGGCTTCGCGTCGGTTTTTCGACATCCAGGGCAGCGGGCCGGTTGCGGTGGCTCTGGCTGATGCCGGTGGGCACAAAGTAAGGGCAAAGCACGCTGGCGCCGACCTGGTCGCTGACCAGACGCAAGTCCTGGTAGAGCGTTTCGCTCAATGACACCACGGCGTGCTTGCTGACGTTGTAAACGCCCATGTTGGGTGGATTGAGCAGTCCGGCCATGCTGGCGGTATTGACGATGTGGCCCTGCCACGACGGGTCTTTGGCTGCTGCGTCGAGCATCATCGGGGTGAACAGCCGCACGCCGTGAATCACGCCCCACAGGTTGACGCCCAGCACCCATTCCCAGTCCCTGACGGTGTTTTCCCAGACCAGCCCGCCCGACCCGACCCCGGCATTGTTGAACACAAAATGCGGCGCGCCAAACCGCTCGAACACCGCCTGGCTCATGGCCTGCATCTGCTCCGCATTGGCCACGTCGAGCCTGAAGGAAAGCACCTCCGCACCCGCCGCCACCATCTCGGCGCAGGCCTGGTCCAGCGCGTCCTGCTGCACATCGACCAGCACCAGGTTCATGCCCAGTTGTGCGCCAATGCGCGCGCATTCGAGTCCGAAGCCCGATCCGGCGCCGGTCAGCACGGCGGTCTTGCCCTTGAAATTCGTGATCATCTGCAACTCCTTGAAAATTAAATGCCGCGCAGCATTTCGATGTGGGCAATGCCGTCTTCGAGATAAACCGGGCCGGCCTTGTGAAAGCCATGCTGGCGGTAAAAATCCTCCAGATGGGCCTGCGCCCCTAGCCTGATCGCCTGAGGTCCCCACGTCTGCAACAGGCAGTCGATGGCTTGGCGCATCAGGGCATGCCCTGTGCCGGTGCCCCGCACGTCAGCCCGGGTCGCCACGCGGCCGATGCTGGCTTCGGCAAACTTGCGCCCCGCCTCCAGACAGCGGGCATAGGCCACCAGGCTGCCTTGCAGGCTGCCCAGCAAATGCATGGCCGGCGCATCGGCGCCGTCCATGTCCTGAAAAACGCAGGCCTGCTCGACAACAAAAACCTCGCTGCGCAACTGGAGCACGGCATAGAGCTGGGCAGCGCTCAACTGATCGAACGCCAGGTAACGCCATTCAATGCCGTTCATGCCGCTTCGGCGGGCTTGAGCGAATAGCCGATGCGCGGGAAATGCACATGCACCAGGCCCGCCCTTTCGTCGTTGCGTCTGAGCGTGTAATGCATCCGTGTGGCGGCCACCAGTTCGCCCTGGGTCGGCTCCTGGCCGAAGGCCTCGGCACCGACCTGCACCTCGCTGCCCAGCGCGATGCCATGCTCGTCCAGAAAAACATCGTCGTGCAGGGCCGATGGGGTGGAAGCGGCGGCCACTGCGAGGGATTCCTGCGAACTCGACCTTTCCATGGCGCCATGGCCCATCGCGGCCATGCGGTCCATCCATTCGAGCACCGCCGGCGTGGCATCGAGCAGGCCGGCGAGTACCGAAGTGCGCACCCGTGTGAACCACAACGGGTGGTAGACCGCAAAGTCGGTGATGCACGGCATGTCGCCCAGCAGGAATGGCCGGTCGTCGAGCATGTCGGACAGGCGGCGCAGATAGGAACGGTACGCCGCGGCAGCATCCTGCGGGCGCTGGCGGGCCATGCCGGCGCTCATCGCCTTGCGGTCTTGCGCAAAAGCCTGGGCTGCTTCGGGCGGTGCATGCTCGAACAGCTGGGCGACTCCCCTGGGCTGCGTGTTGTACGCCATCGACGTCCAGAACAGCGTGGTGTCCGCCCATTGCGCCAGGGTGCGCGCCAGGCCCTTGCTGGGTTCGGGGTACAGCGCGGGCAGCGGCTCAATGTGCTCCAGCACGTCGGCAATCAGCGCCGTGTCGCAGTAGATGTCGGCGCCGATTTGCAGAACCGGTGTCTTGCGATAGCCGCCGGTCAGGGCGACCAGGTCGGGCTTGGGACTGACCATCGGAATGACCACCGACTTCCAGGGAATGTTCTTGTAGCCCAGCATCAGCCGGATTTTTTCGGAAAAAGGCGAGGACGGATAGTGGTGAAGGATCAAGGTCGGCGGCGTGGTCATGCGGGGCTCCTGAAAACTGGGATTATTGAACTTGTCAAGCTGGCCGGGGCATGGCCCGGACGATGATGCCGTCGAAATCGGTGCCGGAAGGCAGTGCGCCGAAGG
The DNA here is from genome assembly GCA_028292345.1 of Polaromonas sp. Lineage (GTDB taxonomy): Bacteria > Pseudomonadota > Gammaproteobacteria > Burkholderiales > Burkholderiaceae_C > Polaromonas. The sequence goes on from JAQGMN010000168.1 coordinate 14,339, forward strand.
TCTGGCCCCAGTGACCTGCCAGGCGCGATTCGCAAAAGGCGTCCGCCACCGCGCGCGAAGCGCCCTGGCAGAGCAGCGCAGCCTGCAGGGCCAGCGCCACATCCTGCGCCAGGCGCCGGGCCTGCAGTTCGGACGCCATTTCTTCCAGGCGGCCGGGCAGCACGCAAGCCAGCCGGTCGAGCGCCGGATGCGCGCCTTGGGCGGCCTGCAACTCCTGGGCCAGCGCCGCCACGGCATCGGGCTTGCGCAGTGCGCGCAGCAGGTCCAGCGCCATGATGTTGCCAGCGCCTTCCCAGATCGAGTTGACCGGCATTTCACGGTAGATGCGCGCCATGATGCCTTCGCCGCCCTCCTCCACATAGCCGTTGCCGCCCAGGCATTCCATGGCTTCCTGGGCAAACGCACTGCCGCGCTTGCAGATCCAGAATTTGGCCACCGGCGTGAGCAGGCGCGACAAGGCCTGTTCATGTGCGCTGTCGTGATGGTCAAAACACCTTGCAAGCCTGATGGAAAGAGCGCAGGCCGCTTCGCTTTCAATAGCCAGGTCGGCCAGCACGTTGCGCATCAGCGGCTGCTTGACCAGCCGCTTGCCAAACGCTTGGCGCTGAGCGGTGTGGTTGAGTGCCTGGCTGAGCGACTGGCGCATCAGCCCGCTGGTGCCCAGGGCGCAGTCGAGCCGCGTCATCGTGCCCATCGCCAGGATTTGCGGCACGCCGCGGCCCTCCTCGCCGACCAGCCAGGCGCTGGCGCCGCTGAACTCGACTTCGGAACTGGCATTGGCCTTGTTGCCGAGCTTGTCCTTTAAGCGCTGTATGTAGATTGCATTCAAAGAACCGTCGGGCAGCACGCGGGGCAGGAACAGGCACGACAGGCCGGCCGGCGCCTGCGCCAGGATCAGGAAGGCGTCGCACATCGGCGCCGAGAAGAACCATTTGTGGCCGGTCACCGCAAAGCGCTGGCCCCAGGCATCG